>JAATEU010000369.1 GCA_015655565.1 Clostridiales bacterium | reverse complement strand
AGGTTTAACGGCATAATATTGGCTTCTATCCGGTGTATTTTATAATCCCTGAACAGTATCTGCATGCTGGCCTGTATGCTTTCAAAAGCATAAACGCAGCCTAAGTGCTGATAAACAAATTTATAAACTTACTGGCAGGTATTATAAGAACCCCGGATCATATTATAAAAATTCACGGAACCGATAATTGTATGGGGATTGTTACCATGAAACACCCAATACCGTAATAATTTTGCCTGCAGCATCAGGTTATATTCTATGGACAGGGATAGCCTTTGGTAAGGAAGAGTATAAAAATTCGGATCACGTTCGGGTTCCCAAGGTTCAAAATAGTCTTTATTATTTTCATAAAAAGATAGTACCTTATCAGCATCATTTGGATGTAAAATATTTAAAATAAGGCGTTCTGTGTTGTAAGTCATCTGCATATTGCATTCTCCCAGTTCCCATGATATATCCGAAGCCTGCTTCGGATACTGTTTAAATTAATCGATACCACGTATTTCAACCGTTTTTACATACGATGACAGTATATCCTTAAAGTAGGTTAATTCTGATTTCGGATAACTGCTTAACCCCGGGGAAATAATATCTCCGGAGTCCTTGTATGGCTGTAAATAATAAGCTTTTGCACCTTGAATCCAATTACCGATTGAAACTAAGTCATCCAATGTATGGTGTTCTTTTATAATGGTAGTTCGAAATTCGTAATCAACATGGTCTGCTAAGAGGTAAGAAATGCTTTCCGATATCCTGGTTGTGTCAAAATTTTTTATGCCGGAGGACAGGCTGTATTTTGCTTTGGAATTTTTAATATCCATAGCAACATAATCAAGATACCCTTTCTTTATCAAATCTTTTACTATTTGAGGATTGTCACCATTGGTATCTAATTTCACTAAGAATCCCATATCTTTAATTTTGTGTATAAAATTAAATAAATCAGGATAAAGAGTCGGTTCTCCGCCGGTGATGCAAATTCCTTCAATAATACCCTTTCTTTTGTTCAGAGTATGAAAAATTTCTTCTTCCGGAATGGCAGGCTGCTTGGCCGGTGCCAGCACTAAAGATGCGTTATGGCAGAAAGGACAACGGAAATTGCAGCCTCCTAAGAAAACGGTTGAAGCCAGGTGCCCCGGATAATCCAATAAAGTTGTTTTATTAAAACCATGTATGTGCATATTTTCCCCCAGGTCAGAATTAGATTTTTACGTTGCCTCTTGCCTTGCTTCGTGATAAGATAAATATAGCAGATGCCGGGGGATTCGTCCATAGTATATTCCTACCCGTTTTAATTTATGACAGTAAGAGAAGGAACGTGAAATGAATTTAAAATATATGAAAGAAGCAATAAAAGAAGCAAAAAAAGCAGCTAAAATAGGAGAAGTACCTATTGGCTGTGTCATTGTTTATGAAGATAAAATAATAGCCAGAGGCTATAATAAGCGCAACACCAGGAAAACAACCCTGGCACACGCGGAATTAATAGCAATACAAAAGGCCAGCAAGGTGATAGGAGACTGGAGACTGGAGAACTGCGTAATGTATGTAACCCTGGAACCGTGCCAGATGTGTTCCGGGGCCATAGTACAGGCAAGAATGAAAGAGGTCGTTATAGGAACCATGAATCCCAAAGCCGGATGTGCAGGCTCAATTTTAAATATACTGCAGATGGAAGAATTTAACCACAAAGTTGAATTAATTACCGGTGTTATGGAAGAAGAATGTGCAGCAGTGCTGCAGGAATTTTTTAAAAATTTAAGAGTAAAAAATAAATTTGAAAAGGAAATACAATCTATGGAAATACCAAATTTTAATAAATTCAATTAAAAACTGGTTATTCAGGTTAATTTTAAGCAGCCGGGAAAATGAGAAAGAAATTAATATCCGGTCAAGACAAGGGGAGAACGATACTTGCATAATTCTTTCTTCCGCTAATTGGAATGTTCAGAAAAATAAACATAAAGATGTGGATTGAAATTTGAGGAGGATATAATGGCAACAAAAATAACCACGAAAGATAAAATTATTAAGGCTGCATGGGATTTATTTCATGAAAAGGGATATGATGCTGCAACAATAGATGACATAATTGCGGCTGCAAAGACATCCAAGGGAACCTTTTATTATTATTTTGACAGAAAAGATGCGTTACTTGACACATTATCCACTGTACTGGATCATGAATATGAAAAGCTGGAAAAGAAGATGGATCCGGAATTAAACAGTTACGACAAGTTACTATATATGAATTATGAGATGCATTCTTTTATTGAAGCGAATATGGAAGTGGATTTACTGGCCTCCCTATATTCCACGCAGTTGTATTTAAAGGGGAATTCAAATTTATTAGATCAAAATAGGGTTTATTATAAATTAGTGGCCGGAATAATAGAAGAAGGACAAAAACGGAGGCAAATAATTCAAAATAAGTCAGTCCGTGAGATAATGAAATATTATTCCCTTTGTGAACGGGCATTGATTACGGATTGGTGTTTAAATAGAGGCAGTTATTCCTTAGCCGGGTATAGTAAAGAATACATGCCTATTATGATGCAGTCATTTAAAGAAATCTGACATGGGAGTATCCCAAAGAACGGTTTTTCCTGACAGGAACCAAGGCAGCTTACAATACGGAGCAAACGCAGGAAAAAATTCTGTAAGAGTTTTCCTTCCGCTTTATTATCCCGCTTATAATTAAAGTAAGGACAGAAGTCATAAAAACGGTCTGTCCCTGCTTTTTATTCTCATATTTTACATGGGTTATCTAAGTTTAAATATATTTTAATACGGGTTTCAGGCACGGCGAACGCACGAAGATTTTGCCGTGGGGTTTCAGGGTGATTATCTTTTACCCATAACGGCTTCAATATCTTCAATGCTTCTGGGGGTAACGGCAGAAAGGTTTTCGCAGCCAGTTTCCGTAATCAGGCAGTTATCTTCTAAACGAAAGCCAATACCCCATTCCTCGCAGTAGATTCCAATATCTACGCAAAATACCATTCCGGGAGCCGTAATCATGTTTTCCGTTGGAGATACAAGGTCATGTACATCATATCCTACGTGGTGGGCCCCTCCGTGCCAGATATATTTTCCGGCTTCTTCGTATTTATCACAAAGACCTATGTTTTTTAATTGCTCAAAGTTAAATTTTCTTGCTGTCAGATCCACATCTTTCATGGGAATTCCCGGCTTTAAGATATGAAACATGTAATTGGAGGTTGCATATGCGCATTCATATAACAGGCGTTGTTTTTCGCTGAATTTACCATTACATGGCCATCCTCTTGAAACATCGTTTATAACATTGTCAAAGCATGCTCCAACATCATTTAAAATCATATCACCATCCCTGGCCAGGCCTTTGTATGAGTAGTAATGGATGCAAAAATTATTTTCTCCGGCAGAGATGATGGAGGGGAAACCGGGAGCCAATACACCGTGATTTGCCAGTGTATAGTCAAATTCAGCCTTGTATTGGTACTCATACATACCGGGCTTTGAAGACTGCATCATGGCAACAATACCGGCTTTTGTAATCTGTTCTGCGGTTTTCATAGCTTCGATTTCGCAAGGCCTTTTAATGGTACGCTGTTTTCTGATTTGGGGCTGCAGATTCCTGATTCGAATAAACGGATATCTGCTTTTTACATACGAAGCCAGTTTATATGCATCACTATCCGGTTCGTCTTCTGTTAATTTATCAAAGTCTAAATATAATGTTTCTACTTGATTTGTCTGAACCAGATGATTCACAAAATCCTTGAATTCCTGAATATATTTAATATGCTCTACTCCTGAGATATCCTGTGCTTTGGTTCCGGTCAACCGTTTACCGGTCCAGCGCTCCTCCAAAAGATTGGAAGGAAGTAAGAAAAGTGTTTCTTCGGTGGATTTATCTGGCTTATGTGCTGATAAGATGCTGTTTTCCTGCTCAATGCCGGTCATGTATACAAAGCTGCGGTTAGCAAAGTAGGGATAATATTCATCACCTGTTTTCCGCGGGGCATGACCGCTGAATAAGATGGCCAAAGAGCCTGGATCCATGCTGTCATAAAGTAATTCCCTATTTTCTTTGTGAAACTCTTTTTTCATACTATTTATTCTCCTTTTTGATTTAGAGGACTCCCGGAAACTCCCGTAAACAGTTTTTTGATAGTTTAGACGCTGATAGAAAATGTTTACAGCTACACTCAGCGTCTAAAATATTTTTACCCCTCAGGTTTGTTTCCGAGAATATCTATGTATGCTGTAGACTTATATATAATTACCGTAAAGCCAGGTTTTTTTATAAAAAATAGTAATAAAAAACGTGTTGACAATTTCTATATCCCACATTATAATATAGACTATAGTTTAGAACACAGTATAATGCATTTTATAATTAAATTCAAGCGAAAAATGTTAAGAATGGCAAAGCAGTCATATAATGATTGTTTTGCTGTTTTCTACGTTTGAAAACCTCATAAATGCTGCAAAGGAACTGATAGAATTATAAAGCCATGGCAGACGGGGCGGTTCCGGGCGGAGTGCCAAGAGCCCAGGCTTATGAATTTGCTGCCCAGGCGGTTCTTAAAGTGCCGTGACAGAGGCTATGAAGGCCTATACAAAGAAAGCGAAGGGAATATAAAGATATGAAATTTGAAAACGTTGATGTAGTGAAAGAAGCAAATGTTTATTTTGATGGAAAAGTAACAAGCCGTACCATCTATTTTAAAAATGGCGGGAGAAAGACATTAGGTTTTATGATGCCCGGGGAGTATGAATTTGGTACCGGTGCAGAGGAATGTATGGAAGTTTTAAGCGGGGAAATGGATATCTGTCTGCCGGGGGAAACAACTTTTACCACTTATAAGAAAGGTGAGAGCTTTGTTGTTCCCGCCAACTCAAAATTTAAGGCATCCGTAAAGAGCTATGGGGACTATTGCTGTTCCTACAAAGAAAGTTAAGAAAACAGGGGCATACAGGGGCATGATGAATTGCCTGCAGGCACATTATGCCGTGGGAGTAGCCGGGAAATAAATTTTATGATACAGTCCAAAGGTGTTTTTGCTGTTCATACAATAACAGGAATGCCTTTTGTTATTATCAGGGGAGGGGTTGTCCTGCACAGGGTTAAGTATTTCTTGACAAAGGACGGTTTTTTATATAAAATTTTATTAAACCAGAGTATAAACTATAGTACAGGAGAGGCGGTTGGATGAACAAATCCTTAATAACGGATATACAAAAATATTCCATCCATGATGGTACAGGAATCAGAACTACGGTTTTTTTCAAAGGCTGCCCCCTTTCCTGTCTATGGTGCCATAATCCGGAAACCCAGAAGTTTTCAAAACAATTGCTTTTTAATGCTGAAAAATGCACTGGCTGCGGCAGTTGTGTTCAGGCATGTCCCTTAAAAGCCATTTCCATTTACGAAAATATTGCGGTAACGGATTATAATATCTGTAACCGGTGCGGTGCCTGTCTGGATTACTGCCTCCAAAACGTAAGGGAATTATCAGGAAAATATTATACCGTTGATGAACTGGTACAGGAAATTGAAAAAGACAAGGTGTTTTATGAACAGTCAAATGGCGGGGTTACCCTTTCGGGAGGGGAAGTCCTGGCTCAGGACGCTGGGTACCTGGAAGCGCTTTTGTCAAGGCTTTATGGCAAGGGTTACCGCGTGAATATTGACACCTCAGGATATGCACCTTTTCAGAAGATAGAAAGAATACTGCCATTTGTGGATACCTTTTTATATGATATTAAAATTATGGATCCGGTTATACATAAAAAGTATATTGGTGTTGATAATGAGCTGATTCTGGAGAATTTAAAACAACTTGGCAGGAGAGGTGCCTCAATCTGGATCCGTATTCCGGTCATAGGAGGCGTTAACAATAACAATGCAAACATGGAACAGGCCGCCAGGTTTTTAAAAGAAGAAAACATCCTTGTAAAACAAATTAATTTACTGGCGTATCATAATACGGGAAGCGGCAAATATAAGCGCCTTAAGTGGGAATATAAAGGGGAAGGTTTTACGACCCCGGATTCATCAGAGCTTGATGAATATACAGCCATTTTTATGAAATATGGATTTCATAATATAAAAATAGGAGGTTAAACCATGGAACGGGGAATGAATGAGCGCATCCAAAATTTAAGAAGGATCAGTTTGGATACACCGGCCCATATTGATATGGAACGGGCAAAATTAGTGACAGAGGCATACAAAAAGTATGAAGGAAGTGTATCGGTTCCGGAAATGCGTGCTTTGGCCCTGAAACATTATTTTTTAAATAAGAGCCTGTACCTTGGGGAAGGTGAATTAATCGTCGGCGAAAAAGGAAATGACCCTCAGGGAACACCTACCTTTCCGGAGTTATGCTGCCATACGGTGGAAGATTTACATGTAATGAATGACAGGGAATTAATCAATTTCATGGTGAAGGAAGAAGATTACAAATTCCAGGAAGAGGAAATCATTCCTTATTGGAAAAAGCGTTCCATCCGCCATAAAATCCTTGAACATATGTCAGAGGAATGGAAATAAGCTTATAATAACGGTATATTTACCGAGTTTATGGAGCAGAGGGGACCCGGGCATACCGCTGGTTCCGAGAATGTCTATATCAAAGGTTTCAGGGAGAGGAAGGCGGATATAGAAAAAGCCATTTCACGGCTTGATTATGTTTATGACATGGAAGCCCTGGATAAAGAGGACCAGTTAAAAGCAATGGCAATTGCCTGTGATGCGGTTATGATTTTAGGACAGCGTTACCATGATTATGCAATGGAATTATATGAGAAGGAAGAAGATGCCGTACGGAAACTGGAGCTGCTGCAAATAGCAGAGAACTGTGAGGCAGTTCCTGCAAACAAGCCCCGGACCTATTGGCAGGCGGTACAGATGTATTGGTTTGTCCACCTTGGGGTAACTTCAGAATTAAATCCCTGGGACGCTTATAGTCCTGGCAGGCTGGACCAGCATTTGATGCCTTTTTACCAAAAGGACACCAAAGAGGGTATCCTGAACAGGGAAAAGGCAAAAGAATTGTTAGAATGCCTTTGGGTAAAATTTAATAATCAGCCGGCGCCGCCAAAGGTTGGAATTACCTTAAAAGAAAGCAGTACCTATACGGACTTTGCAAATATTAATACAGGCGGTATTACGCCGGAGGGGCAGGATGGTGTTAACGAGGTAAGCTTCCTGATCCTTGAGTGTATGGATGAGATGAAGCTGCTCCAGCCAAGCTCCAATGTCCAAATCAGTAAAAAGACCCCTAAAGAATTTCTGTTAAAAGCCTGTGAAATATCCAGAAAGGGCTGGGGACAGCCGGCTTTTTATAATACGGAGGCAATTATACAAGAGCTATTAAATGCAGGTAAGACAATTGAAGATGCAAGAAAGGGCGGTACCAGCGGTTGTGTGGAAACCGGCGCCTTTGGCAATGAAGCCTATATCCTGACCGGATATTTTAATCTTCCCAAGATTTTAGAGCTTACTTTATATAATGGCTTTGACCATATGAGCAACCGGCAATTGGGATTAAAATCAGGCGGCGCTGAGGATTTTAAGTCCTATGAAGAATTATTCGAAGCATATAAAAAGCAGGTTAATTATTTCCTGGATATAAAAATCCGGGGTAATCATATCATTGAAAAAATATATGCGGAATATATGCCGGTGCCTTTCCTCTCAATTATTACCAATGACTGTATCGCTAAGGGTAGGGACTACAATGCGGGAGGTGCAAGATATAACACGAACTATATCCAGGGTGTCGGTATCGGGACAATTACGGATTCTCTGGCCGCCGTTAAGTACAATGTTTATGATAAGAAGAAATTTACCATGACGGAATTACTCTGTGCCATGACGGATAATTACGCAGGCTATGAAAGAATCCTTAATCTGGTCCGCAGCCATACGCCGAAATACGGCAATGATGATGATTATGCGGATCACATTATGCAGGAAGTATTTGCCCACTATTGCAGCAGCGTAACCGGCAGGCCTAATGTAAAGGGGGGCACCTATGCTGTTAATATGCTCCCGACTACCTGCCATGTTTATTTCGGGGATGTAATGATTGCCAGTCCGAACGGACGCCTGGCACATAAACCGGTATCGGAGGGAATCTCCCCGGAAAAAGGAGCGGATGTTTATGGACCGACCGCCGTCCTTAAGTCTGCTTCCAAAATGGACCATCTTCGTACCGGAGGAACCCTGTTGAACCAGAAATTTACTCCTTCCGTGGTTATCGGTGAGAACGGATTAGAGCAGATGGCAAATTTAATACGGGCTTATTTTGAGCTTGACGGCCATCATATCCAGTTTAATGTAATAGACAAACAGACGTTAATTAATGCACAGAAAAGTCCCCGGGAATACAAAGACCTTGTTGTAAGGGTTGCCGGATATAGTGACCATTTCAGGAATCTGAGCAGGGAACTTCAGGATGAAATAATAGAAAGAACGGAGCAGATGTTCCATTCATGTTGATTAAATGAATGAAAGGAAAGTTAACGAAAGATAATCAGGCAAAGCAGCCGCCGGGTTATCTTTGTTTTCTATAGTGCAGCGGTCCCTTTTTAACCTGTCAGGAAAGCCTGATATAACTGAGTTTTATATAAATCATATTAAAAAATTT
>JAATEU010000037.1 GCA_015655565.1 Clostridiales bacterium | reverse complement strand
GCAACCTGGACGTATAAGGTAACCGGAACCAGCTCCTGGGGTATTTACAATCACAACCCGGAAACGGTTGATATTTATAATGATTCCCAAGAAACAATCCGTCAGAAATGGTCTGCCGTCGGTACAAATAACGTACAGGCAAATTCAAAAATTTATAATGTAATAAAAGATTACCTGTCGGGGACGGTAACATCTGGGTACCTAAATGACGGGGAGTATTATATTACTTCCATTGCAAACGGAGGTGTAGTTTGTGCGGAGAATGAGGGAGACGATCCGCTTATTGCCAACCGTGCTTCCTGCGCAGGAGTCTGGGAAACCTTTGTGTTAAAAAATAACAATGACGGGACCGTTTCTTTTTTATCATTGGCAAATAATAAATATGTTTGTGCCGTTATAGATGAAGAGAACCAGTTGTTAGCCAGAAGCTCTTTAGTCAGCACCTGGGAAAAATTCCAGCTGGTTAGCCTGGGAAATGAAGAATATGCCATAAAAGCTGTTGCCAACGGTAAATATGTGAAAGCCAATTTAGATAATGGAGGCAGATTAGAGGCGGCCAATGATACCGTGGCAGGGGCCTGGGAAGCATTCTGGATTACAAAGATTAATTAATGCTTCTCAAATAACGTAAAAAAGAATGGAGGTTTTAAAAATGAAAAAACTGATTACCATAATACTTGCAATTTTAATGCTTGCCAATGTTGTTCCTGTGGCTCATGTCCAGGCAAGCGTGGCTGCGCCGCCTGAAACCTGGCAGGAACATTGGTTTGAGCATGACCAGCTTGTAAAGCGTGTTTATTACAATGATGATGTGGCAGTTTACTTTGACGACGATATAAACGGGTCGAATGCCGGCTGGATTTATTCCTTTGTGACGGAGGTGTGTCAGTATACAAAACAAGTGTATGTGCCGATGGGCGGCGATGAAAGATTGTATGTTATCATCCATAACAAATATTCCGGCGGACATCCGGCCTACTGTTATGATTCCAGCCATGATTACCGCAATGTAATTGATGTAGGCGGAAGTGATTTCAGCAGCCAATCGGGCTGGAATATTGATGTGCTCATTCATGAAATCGGACATATTGTGGAAAGTACTACGAACGGTGCAAAGGGTTCACCGGCTTTCGGGATTTGGCAGGACAGCAAATGGTGTGAAATATACCAGTATGATGTTTATAATGGCATTGGCATGACCGATGAAGCCGATAGGATATATAACAGCTATATGAGCGCTGCGGACAGTTTCCCGAAATCCGGAACTGCCTGGTTCAAAGACTGGTTTTATCCTATTTACAGTAGCTGCGGAAAATCCCAGGTGCTTTCGAAATATTTTCGGCTTTTGTCCCAATATTATCCGAAAGATTCAGACGGTTACTACACCCAAGATATGAATATGGGTGAGTTTGTCCACTTTATGAACGGTGCTGCGGGAGCAGATTTAAAGTCACTTGCGACGAATGCATTTGGCTGGACCACCGAATACGAAAATCAATATCAGACAGCCTGCCAGGATTTTCCTTTTATATACGGTACGACCGATGGCGTTACTTTTTATGGTGATGCAAATTACGGCGGCTGGTCGGTTACACTTGGAGCCGGCAATTACAATTACAGTGAAATGGTAGCTGCAGGAATTCCAAATGACAAGCTGTCTTCTTTAAAAGTGCCAGCCGGATTTAAAGTAACCTTGTATGAAAATGCGAACTTTGGAGGTTCGCAAAAAGCCGTAACGGAAGATACGTCTTACTTAGGCGACTTTAACGACTTGACCTCTTCCATAAAAGTGGAGTCGGAAGATTTACCGGTGTTCTATACGGATGCCGATTACCAGGGCACATCTGTTAAATTAAGTGCCGGCAGTTACAATTATAGTGATTTAATTGCAAAGGGTTTAAAAAATGATTCGCTCTCTTCTGTCAAAGTACCGGAAGGATATAAAATAACCTTATATTATGATGCGGATTATAAAGGCAGTGCAAAAGTTTTACTGGAAGATACGTCTTTCCTGGGTACCTTCAATGACAAGACATCCTCCATAAAAGTTGAAAAAATCCCGGTCGGCAATTAACGGATCATTACCTTCATTTTCCGCGCATATTACTTTGTTGCTACAATTGCTGTGAGGCAATATTATCCAGCTGCTAAATTACCATAGGGATTCCTTAGGCGGAGTATGGGAAGCCTTTGAACTTGTGAATAACAGTGACGGAACCGTATCCTTTTGCTCTTCGGCAAATAACAAGTATATCTGCGCAGTCGTTGATGAGGACAATCAGCTTCTGGCGAGAAGTTCTGTCATTGGAACCTGGGGAAAATTTTATATAGAGAAAATTGCAGATTATGAGTATGCAATTTATGCAGCTGCCAATGGTAAATGTGTAAAAGCGGATCAGGACCAGGGCGGTAAATTATTTGCTGCCGGTGACATGGTAGCTGGTGCCTGGGAAGCATTCTGGGTTACAAAGATTAGCTAATTAAAGATTAAAAGGGGCTCATATTCTAAAATATCGGTAAAAACAGTTTTAAGAGTTTCCGAGAGTACGCTTATAGAAAAAGGAGGTTGGAGTTAGTGAAGAAATTTACAGAAAAGTTTTTCAGGAATTTACTGATTTTTGCTTTGGTGATATCATCAGTTACAACTGTTCCGGTTTTTACAAATGCAGTAACGGTATCTGCTTCGGCTCAAGGCAAAAATATTATTGCTTATTTTCCAAACTGGGGTATTTATAACACCGCACACAAGAACATGACGGTAGGTATGTTGCCGTGGGATAAGATTACGGTTGTTAATCATGCTTTTTTTGAAGTGGATTCCAATTTCTGTCTTGCATCGATTGATACTTATGCAGATTTTGATAAGTCAATGGAGCACTCGGAGGGCTGGGAATCCAACCAGCTTAGAGGGCATTTTGGGGAATATAAGTACTACAAGGCCTTATATCCGGAGGCAAAGATTTTAATTTCTGTCGGGGGCTGGACGAGAGGAAATAATTTCCACGAAATGGCAAAAACAGCGGAAGGAAGGGCTACCTTTATCAACAGTCTCATTGAATTTCTGGATAAGTACCCCTTTATCGACGGATTTGATATAGATTGGGAATATCCGGGAATTGACAGGGCTCCTGATCCAAATGATGAGTACGACAAAGGATGCCCGGGGGGTCCTGAGGATAAAGAAAACTTTACGCTTCTACTAAAGGAAATCCGTGAAGCATACGAAAGTACGGGACACTCGGATAAAATTCTTACAACCGCAGCCTCCGGCGGATATGATAAACTTGAACTGGTTGAGCCCGATAAATTCCATCAATATCTGGATTGGATTAATGTTATGACCTATGACTTCCATGGTGCATGGGAGACAACTACAGGGCATCATGCGGGCCTTTATGCCAATCCGGATGATACAGCCGCTTCATCTCCCGTTGACATCAGGGGGAAATACAATACGGATGCGGCCATGCGCAACTTCACGGAAATTTATGGTATTCCCGCAAGCAAGCTGAATGTCGGAACCCCTTATTACTCCAGAGGCTGGAAAGGCGTTGCCGGGGGCATAAACGGAATGTATGGAACAGCAACAGGCGCTGCTACGGGTTCTTGGGATAACCCAAACTCTCCGGGCGGACAGTATCCGTACTTTACGCTTAAGGAAATGGAGAATACCGGTAGTTATATAAAATACCGTGATGATACCTATGCCAAAACACCATGGCTATACAATGAGTCTGCAGGTGTGCTTTTAACCTATGAAGACATGACCTCACTTTCTTCCAGATGCGATTTCATTAACAGTAACGGCTATGGGGGAATGATTATCTGGGAGATTACCGGTGACACCGATGATTTTGAAATGACCGGTTTGGTGTACGACAAACTGATTGGCAGCAATCCTGCGGCAGCACCACCTGTGTTCAGTCCTGCCGGAGGAACCTATTCAGAGCCTCAGGAAGTAACCCTGACCTGTACAACCGGAAATGCGGTTATCCGCTATACAACAGACGGCGGGGAACCCACAGAGTCTTCACAAGTGTACAGTGGTCCAATTGAGGTGGATTCCACCACTACAATAAAAGCGAAAGCCTATAAGGAAGGTATGACAGACTCTGGGACTGTAACCGCGGCCTATACCATAGAAGACAGCTCGGAGCAGCCGGAGGTTACTGCATGGGCACCGAATACCAGCTACCGGCAGGGTGATATAGTATCCTACAACGGCAAAAATTATGAGTGCATACAGTCACACACGTCACTTACCGGCTGGGAGCCGGCGAATGTTCCCGCACTGTGGGCGGAGTACACAGGTACTGTCACACCGGTGGAAAGATGCCACACCGGAGTTTAGTCCTATCGGAGGCGTGTATACCGAAACGGTTAATGTAACCTTCAATGCGCAACAGAAGGGGCAGTTATCCGCTAAAGGAGCTTCCGGCGGCAGCTGCGTTCCGTCTCAGGTTTATCCGTCGTTACGCGGGGCTATGACCTGGTCTATCAACTGGGATGCATTAAATAATTATAATTTTGCAAATTCCGTTGCACCAACGCTTGCTGTTCTTTCCGATAATGACTGAGAGCCTGAAAACATAGTAAGTCCTGCATAATGTGATAGAAATAAGAAGGAAAAAAGACACTGGAACGCGAAATGAAATGTTCCGGTGTCTTTTTTTCTTGGGAGAAGGTTTCTTACAAGGATGCATCCAAAAAATTAGTAGTGCCTGCCTCAGTATACTTAGAGAGTAATCTATGAAAAATAGACGCAGTGTTAATTAGCGGAAGGTGCTGTCCCGGTATAATATAAAATTTAGTTTTACCTCCGAAAATATTTAAAAATAAATTAAGTTTATTGACAATCTGAATTAAAAATTATATAATATCGTCAATACATACTTTTTCTATATGAATACTATATTAACCATTTGGCTCAGGATTTAAACGGCCAATTATTTTAATACTAATTATCTTAATGGTAAGATAATTAGTATTAAGGCAACTTAAGAGGATATCAACTATGAATTGGGAAAAGCTTGAAGAGGCAGACTGGTTATTTCGCAAAATGACACGAAAGTTTGTGAAGGAGAGGGATAAGATTTTGGTGGAAGGAATAAATCTTCCTTCATTGCTTATTCTCCATAAAATAATCAGGGAGGGACCACAGACTCTGGGAGAATTGGCAGAGCAGCTGGATTTTACTACCGGGGCGGTCACCGCTGTTTGTGACAATCTGGAGAAAAAAGGGCTGGCACAGCGAAACAGGGGCACTGACAGAAGGATGGTCTTTCTGGACATAACCGTAAAGGGCAGGGAACTTTTTTTACGCAATCAGAATATAGGCGTCTGTTGTATTTCCCTGCTGTTTGACGGAATGACGGATGAAATGATTGACCGGCAAATTTGTGGTTATGAGAAAATTATTGCGAATTTAGAGAAATTTTCAAAAACGATTCTGGAGCTGGCTGGGGAAAATGCCCGGCATCCGGTTCCGGCGGAGAGTTATAAGGAAAGTAAATTTTTAAGTTATTAAAGTTTTGTAAAGGAGAGAAGAAATGGGACATCCAACTATTTATCCAACAGGGGCAACACTATATAACCCTGAAAAGGCATGGAACGGCTACACAATTTATCAGGCGGCACAGCTTGGGGCACTTCTTATCGGAATGAACGGGCAGGAGGTGCACCTGTGGAAAAACTTAAGAGGCTTTCCCAATAAAATCCTGCCTGGCGGATTTGTTTTGGGGAGTACGGCACAAAGGGATCCGGAATTTGGTTTTCAGGATGAGGTGGACTTAGTTCAGGTGGACTGGGACGGCAATATAGTCTGGAAATTCAACCGGTATAAATATGTCGCCGACCCGGGCAGGGAACCACAATGGATGGCAAGGGCGCATCATGATTACCAAAGAGAAGGGAATCCGGTGGGATATTATGCACCTGGTCTCAGGCCGGAGACCGGCCAGGGTAACACTTTGATTCTGGTACATAAGAATGTAGAAAATCCTGAAATTTCTCATTATCAATTACTTGACGATGCCATTATTGAGGTTGACTGGGAGGGAAATATCCTTTGGGAATGGACCTGCAGCGAGCATTTTAAAGAGCTTGGCTTTGATGAGGCCGCTAAAAATGTGCTTTTCAGGGATCCCAACACCAGATTTTTTGGCGATCATCATGCAGGGGACTGGATGCATATAAATTCCGCATCCTTTGTAGGACCAAACAAATTTTACGATGCCGGAGATGAGCGTTTTTATCCCGGCAATATTATTTGGGACGCAAGGGAATCCAATATTATTGCTATTATTGACAGGAAAACCGGGAAAATCGTCTGGCAGCTGGGTCCTGATTACTCAGGGGCAAAAACCGCCGGTATCGGCTGGATTATCGGTCAGCACCATGCACATATTATTCCGAAGGGACTTCCCGGGGAAGGTAATCTTCTGGTATTTGACAATGGCGGTTGGGGAGGATACGGATTACCCAATCCATCTTATCCGTTCGGACAAAAAAATGCCCTCCGGGATTACTCCAGGGTTCTGGAGATCAACCCCGTATCCCTGGAGATTAAGTGGGAGTACACACCATCCGGGGCGGGTTTTCAGGAGCCTATGGATTCCTATCGTTTTTACAGTCCTTATATCAGTTCCGCACAACGGCTTCCTAACGGTAATACCCTTATTACCGAGGGATCGGACGGAAGGATAATTGAAGTAACAAGGGAGCATGAACTGGTGTGGGAATATATTTCCCCTTACAAGAATTTAAGAAATTCAAACATGGTTTACCGTGCTTACCGGCTTCCTTATGACTGGGTTCCTCAGTTGGAAAAACCGGAGGAGACTCCAATTATTTCCACTGAAATTGCCGATTTCAGAGTGGCCGGAGCCGCACCAAGAGGAGCCAAATCCATTGCAGAAGTGGAGGGAACCGTTCAATATCAGGAGGGAGCCTTATGTGTTGCACGGATAGGGGAACGCCCGGAACATGCTGACGGGCAAAAATAATATATTGTTTGGAGATTTCCATGGGTTGAAGGAAAATATAAATAGAGAAAGGATGCCACATTGAGATTCTTTCAACCTTTTATTTGTGGCAGTACCGCAAACCAGTTTGCGGTATGCAATGGGTATAAATATGATAAAGAGAATTTTATTTGCTGTGTTTGCCCTGGTCCTGGTTATTTTTGCAGGGGCTTGTGCTGAAAATGAAGCTTCACCATCGAAAGGCGGTTCCGACACATTAAACTCACAAACAGATGATAAAACGGAATTAATAAAAGTCAGACTGGCAATTGACACGGCTGCCGGCGGCTCCTTTCAGATAAGAGTGGCAAAAGCTCAGGGCTTTTTTGAAAAATACGGCATTGATGCGGAAATATCCAATTTTGCCTATGGGATTGATACGGTAAATGCCCTTCTGGTTCAACAGTCAGACACTGCCCTGGCGGCAGATTATGCCCTGGTAAATTCCCTTGGCAAGGGAGATTTGGTAGTGGTAAGTTCCCTTACCCGTACCAATGACAAGTCTGCGGAAAGAACTCTTTTGTTTGTCAGGGATGACATAAATTCCCCGGAAGATTTAAAGGGAAGAAAACTGGGAGTACAAAAGGGCACGGTCTATGAGTACGTCTGGGCAAAATATCTTGAAAAAAATAATATTGATGAAGGAGAAATAGAGTATGTTCTTTTCTCCACCCCTGATGAGGCAATGGTTTCCTTGCAAAACGGAGATATGGATGCAATATGGATGGGTGGTGCAATGAGTTCAAAATTTACGGAAATCAAGGGGGTAAAAACCCTGGGAAACGTTTTTGATTCCGATGTAAACATCAGTTCTTTTCTCCTGCTTGAACGCTCTTTTGCAGAGCAGAATCCAGATGCAGCGGCCTCTATTCTCAAAGCGGTAAATGACGGAATTAACTATATTCCCGGCCATGAAAAAGAAACCGCGGAGCTTGCTTTTAAGGAACTGAAGCTGCCGGTGGAAAGTGTTCTGGACGACCTTAAGTATACAAACTTTTCTTTGGGATTTTCACAGGAGGATTTTGAACACCTGGAAGATATAAAGAAATGGTCCGAGGATCACGGAATTTTGACGGATAAGTACGACTTGAAGGAAAAAATCAATACGGAGCCGTTAAAAAAGTCCTTTCCAGAACTTTTAACCTACACACCATAAAGGAGATTTAAAATGTCAGAACTTTTTGTCCCGGAGACAATTTATGTTGATAACGTGAGCAAAACCTTTGAGGAGCCTGTCTCTGAAAATTCCTGCTATATTATAAAAGATACCAGTCTTTCCGTAGAAACAGGAGAATTTTTCATCCTGTTAGGACCCAGCGGCTGTGGAAAATCCACGCTGCTTAACCTGATTGCCGGATTTACGGAGACGACTTATGGGGAACTTCGTCTTGGCGGGAAAAAAATAAAAAAGCACGGTAAAGAGCGTGCAATGGTTTTTCAAAATGCGGATTCTGCCCTTTTTCCCTGGCTTACAGTCAGGGAAAACGTAGAGTTTGGACTTCGCATGAAAAAGGTTTCCAAAAAAGAAAGGGCTCATGTTTCAGATAAATATATAAGACTTGTGGGGCTTACAGGACATGAGAAAAAATTTCCCAAAGAACTTTCGGGAGGGATGAAACAGAGGGTTCAGCTGGCAAGAGTGCTTGCAAACAATCCTGCAATTCTGCTTATGGATGAACCTTTTGGAGCCCTTGATGCCATGACCCGGAGAAGTATGCAAAAGGAATTAGTAAATATTTGGAGAACAACTTCTAAAACAGTAATATTTGTTACCCACGATATTCAGGAGGCACTGCTTTTAGGTCAGCGGATAGGCATAATGTCCCTGGGGCCGGACTCTAAAATCGTCAAAATTTACGATGTTGCCCTGCCTTATCCAAGGGATATAACAGCTCCTGAATTTAACCGTCTTTATGAGATAATTGAAAATCATTTTGAAGGGGAGGCCTGGACATTATGAAGTTTTTTAGAAAATTAGCAGGCAGCGGATTAGTTACGTGGATTGCGATTTTTATTTTATGGCAGATTGTATCCGTGAACAACAATCCTGATTTTTTCCCGGGACCTATTGCTACTTTTAAGGGGATGATAGAGCTTTCCCAGGATGGATCTTTATTCCGGTATATGGGAATAAGCCTTTGGCGTGTAATGAAGGGCTGGGTTTTAGGAAGTATAATTGCCATCCCTGTGGGACTTTTACTGGGAAGGATTTCAGTACTCAGGATGTTCGTCGAGCCGTTTCTCCACTTTGTCAGATTTATTCCTCCGCTGGCCTTAATTACCCTGTTTATGTTGTGGTTCGGTATCGGAGAGGCGTCAAAAACAGCCTTGATAACTTATTCTACCTTATTTACGGTAATTATAAACACGATGGCAGGAGTTGCTGCCGTGGAAGAAGACCGGCTCCGTTCTGCCCGCTGTATGGGGGCAACAGAAGTTCAGATAATGAAACATGTCATTATACCCACCACAATCCCTTATATCTTTACGGGAATAAGACTTTCCATGAGTTCGTCTTTTATGGCAATCATTGGTGCGGAAATGATTTCTGCCAATGAGGGTGTGGGCTTTATGATATGGAGTTCCAGGCTGTATTTTAAGACCGACTGGATTTTCGTAGGACTTTTCTGTCTTGGGATTATGGGATTTACTGCAGACTTTATTCTTGTTAGAATCGGAAGTACCTTATGTTCCAGGTATGGGGTAGTCCGTCCTGTTTTCAACAAGAAACATAAAACCGTAACGAAGAAATCTTTTTCTGTTTCAAAAGGCTGAATCTTGGTTAAAAAGGCAAATATTGCAGCCATGCCGGGTGTAAGCGCAGTAACTGTATTAATTGTGATGCCGTTATTTCAGACGGATATTTAGTGACCTGTATGTTAACAAATTATTTGTTTGAAATGGGGCATGAGGATATTGCATATGCTGGTACATTTATATCACAAGGTTTTTAATCAGTTGACAGATTTGGCCGGCGGCTGTTTTCTGAACAGAAGGGGAGTGACGCCGCATTCTGCCTATTTCATTTGTTATGTGAATTTCCGGCAGATTCGGTATTTGCTGATATGATACTGCTGTTCAAGGGTATCCGGTGAAAAACTTTTATGATAATTCTTGTCAAAATCCTGTTTTATATTTACTAAGTAATCCGGTATCTGAATATCGGACCGCTCCATTCTGTTTTTTTCCATTATCATTTCTAATAAAATATCACCCGGAAATTTAGCCGAAAGAAAATGGTTACCCGGGTCCTTTTCCAGCTTTATGTAAAACTTCCGTATCAAGTCCGGGTATTTTCATATGCCTGAACGAAGGGCAGGTTTTCAGCGGCAGTTACCGGTGTATACAAAGACCTGGGCAGACACTGATTGAAAATATAGTTTTTGGAAATAAATTGATATCTGTTAATACCAGGCACTTAAAGTGGCCATAAAACATATTATGTTAATGTAGGAAACACAATAGTCAGACTGAGAAGTATATTATTATAATGTAATTACGTACTTTAAATAATAGTGGTGATTTTATATGAATAATTTAACTCCAATACCTGTACAAGTAGAAGAAAAAATGAAAAGATCATTACAGATAACTGTGTCAGAACCCATTGTAGGCATTGGATTGGGTAATGAACATGCAAAAGTGACAAGGACTGCTATTGAAAATGCAGGCGGTCTTGAAGGTATTATTAAAGAAAATGATACTATAGTAATCAAGCCTAACCTGGTAAAGCCATCCTTGCCGGAAGAAGGAATAATTACTGATTACAGGGTAGTACAGGAAGTAGTTAATATAGTAAGGAAATGTGGTGCCGGAAAAGTAATAATAGCAGAAGCAACACCTTTTGGAAATGTGTTTGAGGAGGTTAAATATAATGAAATATCCGGCGCTGAATTGTTTGATATGAATGACTGCAGCGAAGAAGAATGTTACAGGCTTAAACCGGAAAATAGCTTAACAAAAGAAGAATTATTCATCCCTAAATTATACATGGATGCGGATGTTGTGATTGGTATCGCAAAATTAAAGACACATTTTGAATATGATGCGGGTGTCACATTAAGTCTTAAAAATTCCATAGGTGTGCCTCCAACCAAATTTTATGGAGAGGACTATAAGGAAAAGCTTCATCTATGGGGACTTAAGGAGGCTATAGTTGATATCAATAAGATAAGAAAGCCGGATTTCGTAGTAATAGACGGAATCATAGGGGGAGAAGGCTATGGCCCAATAAAGGTTAAACCTGTCCAATCCAATATTATCTTAGCGGGAATGGACCCTGTCGCGGTAGATACCGTGGCATTAAACTTTATGGGATTTACTGTGGATGAAGTACTGCATGTCCAGCTTGCATCGAAAGAAGGTTTAGGAATATCAGACTTAAGTAAAATTAAAATCATTGGAGCTGATTTTAATTTAATAAAAATGAAGTTTGAGAAACCTTAATAACGAAGTTGTAAAAAATTTTGTATAAAAAGTATAAGATATGCAGGCCTAAAATCAGGAAAGGACGGATAAATTTAAAACCGCCCAATGGGAATTAGCCTTTTTAGAAAATTTTAATGCCTTTATGGTATATCGGATACCCATTTTACCCTTAAAATCAGTATGGTAGTTATCAGGGCGGCCATGTAATTTGAAAAAAGATTGCCCCAGAATACCGAATAATAACCAAGGAAATGCTCTGTCACCAATATGAAGACATACCGCAAAAGCCATACACGCAGAATACTGATTACCAAGGTAATCCGGGTCCGGCCCAAACCTATGAACGCTCCATGCTGTACCATACATATACCGAAGCCTATTACGGAATAGGTATAGATATGAAGGGCACGGTTTGCAATGGCAAGAACATCCTGGTCACGTGTGAACAGAACGGTAATTTTTGATGACAGGGGTACAATAATCGCTATTAAAACAGCAGCGGTGAATGCACTTATGACACAGCCGATCAAACAGGATGCGCGTGCTTTTTGGCCCTGATTCGCACCAATATTCATGCTGACCATGGTGGTGACGGAGGAGCCGAAGGAGGAAGGTACAATAAAGCATACGGATGTAATATTATTCGCTATTCCCTGTCCATTTAAGACATTTGCGCCGTATTTCTCCACCTCATTGTTAATAAGAAAGAACCCCAGATTAAGCATTACGCTTGAAAGCATGGATGGCAAGCCGATATGCAGAAGATCGCGCAGGATCAGCCGGTCAAATTTGAAACCGGTTAATATAAGCCTGTCACCGTCCGATTTAAGAAACAGTTCATAATACATCCATAAAGTTATTAAAATATTAGATGCCAGGGAAGCCATTACGGCACCGACGAGACCCCAACGGAAGACGGCAATGAACAGGGCGTTGAAAATAATCTTTAATACCAGCATGATTACCATCCGGATAAAGGTATCCTCTGGTTTACCGTTTGCGTTCTTTATTGCATTGTAAATTGATTCCATGAATGAAAAAGGCAGTACGCAGGCACTCAGGGCAAGATATAAAAATACATTGTGGGAAATTTCGGAATTTACATGTGACGATACCGGGAAAGCCAGGGCAATAAGCATCGGAGCTAAAAGGAAGCCCAATATGAAAGCAAAAACGATTGTCTGTGTTGAAACGCGCCGGCTTGCTTCAAAGTCTCCCTTTCCGTTGGACTGGCCTATAATTGCCATTCCTGCTACGCTCAGGCCCTGCGCCAGCGCTGCGGACATGTTGACAATGGGAGTGCAGTATGTAACGGCACTTGCTGCTGCGGTACCGACGATATTGTTGAGGAAAAGGCCGTCTATTACAGGTATTACAGACTGTATCAGGCCCATCATGAGAGCGGGAACAGAAAGCAGCATAATGGTTGTTGATACCCGGCCATTTAAAATAAGTTCGCGCCTTTGCTCAATATTTTGCTTTAAAAAGCTGAAATGCATAATATCACCTGCCAGTTAATTTTGCGGTAACCCAATGAAGTAACACTGTACAAATACTGATTATACTCTTAATAAAATGGGGGGTCAAGTGTACAAGCCAATTTCTTCACGGCGAAGCACGAAGATTTTGCAAAAGTTCCCGGCAGTTTCCCGGTGTAGTCCTCTGGGTTTT
>JAATEU010000452.1 GCA_015655565.1 Clostridiales bacterium | reverse complement strand
TCGTATTTCCGACAGTATTATTCGTTACTATCGGATTGATCTATTTAGGGTTTTATATGCATGACAAAGATAAATTGGAAGCTATTATAAATGAAACCTTAATAAAAGGAAGAAGCTTATTACAAAATGAGGCGGATATGAGCACCGGTTTCATTGATTATGAAGCATATTATCAGAGAGGATTATTTTATTCCCTTCAGGATAACCTGCAGGAAAAAAAGGATGAAATATATAATTACATACGAGTACAATTAAAAAGCGGCCTGTTTTTGGCTGGCATTGATACGATTAATGTCAATGTCACCCATACTAATATAAGTATTGAAGTAAAAGCAAAGATGAGGCTTCCTTTTCTTGGAATCCAAGAACTATTTGAAGGCAGCGGAATATGTATTATCCAAAACAATTCGTCGGATATCCAAAACAATACGGAGTTTATTCGTCTTTTTGATATATTTTCCGGTGTGGCGGGTAAGATAACGGCAGTAGATGAGACATTAGGAAAGCTTAAGCAGGTACTGAATAAATTAAAATAATATAATTAATTGGCAACAGGGAGGAGATTTATATGTTACAGGCAGAATACGTAAGAGATATGCATAATAACTATTTAGTACTGAAAGGGATAGAAGGAAGTGTATCCATATATGGGACGAAGATGCTCCTTAATAATATAATCCGGGGAGTAATAAAAACAGAACTAAGATGTATTGACCACATGGATTTATTTTATTATGATATTTCTTCTAAAAAATCAATTGCTACTGTCTGCGGGAATAAATCTTTAAATTATGATGAAATAAAAAAAATCCTTTCCAATATACTTGAGATCATTGAAAATAGCGGAGAATACCTGCTTTCAGAAAATGACTTTATAATTGAACCCAATTATGTATTTATAGACAACGTTTCACAAAATATAGAATTATGTCACTTGATAGGCCGGCAGGAGAATATCCGGGAACAGTTAAGCAGATTTATTGAATATTTAATGGATAAAGCAGATTATAAGGATGAAGCTGCAGTTCTTTTGATATATGCTATGTATAAAGAAAGTAAAGAGGATGACTGTACCTTTGAAAAATTATTAAAGGAATTAAATAAAAAGAATAATAACAATGTGAATATAAGAAAAATTGAAATTATAAAAGAGAATCAAACAGAGAACCAAATAAATAATCAGGCAAAAAACCAGTTAAATAATCAAGCGAAGAAACAGTCAAATAATCAGGTAAATAATCATAGAGATAATCCGGGGAAGTTAAAAAAAACGGAAAAATATTATAAACAGAAATCAAACAACAATAAGCAGGGTATACAAAAAATTAAGAGTAAAATGGAAAGTTCACCTAAAGTTAATTTTCAATCCCAATATCAAAATTTTATGAAAAAATTAATTGGTGAATACAACAAGTCCCCGGGAAAAGCAGTTAATACAATCCCGATACTTGAAGAAGTTGAAAGTGAACGTGAGATTTTTTACTTTGGCCGAAAAACTTTTATAATGGCGGGTATTTCTATAATAAGCGGGATTATTATGTTTATTTTGGCTTTTCAATTAAAAATATTACATAATTCCTTTGGAACCCATATTGATACTGTTAAATTGTTTTGCAGTATTTTAATAATAGGCTGTGTTGAAGTCTATATTATTACTAAATTATTTGATCAAAAATATAAGCTGACCCGTATGGAAACCAATATAGAATATATAGAGCAAAGCCGGGAAGAGGGTCATGGAATTGAAAGAAATGCTGTTGCAGGTTATGGTATTCAAGGGGAGGGAGCTCAGGATAGAATTCAAGATTATGAAGTTGGAGGCCAAACACAGCTTCTGTGGATGGATAAGAATGATTTTGATGAGTCTAAAACGGAAATTCTTGGGGAGGTTTTACCACGGAAACAATATTATATTGTGGAATGTAATACGGTAGTAAAATCAGAAATCCCTGTTAATAAATTTCCTTTTATCATAGGAAAGTCAGAAAAGGCAGTAAACTTAATAATCAGAGATGCTTCCGTAAGCCGCCGGCATGCTAAGCTTACAAGAGAAGGAGATAGTATTTATCTTACCGATTTAAGTTCTACCAATGGAACTTATGTTAATTGCATTAGATTGACAGAAAATGAACCTTATCTTATTTCAGATAAAGATGAAATCTCATTTTCACAGGTAAAATATTTCTGGAAGTGTAACTAGTTGATTTGTACTATGTGATAATATAGGCTATTACATAAGCTTTCCCAATATGAAAGCCTGTAGAAATTGAATTCTCCCCAAAAAGAAATAATTAACTCGCTGGGATTATACAAAATATTCCTTTTTGCATTTATCCTGAATAGAACTGGTTTTTGCTTGTATTAAAAACTAAAAAATAGTATAATCAATAAGAGATAGCTTATTTATGACAAAAACAATAATGTTGAGGGAAATAGGTTGAACAAGTTTTTCGACCTCCTGATTTGTATACTGCCGAAAGCGGCAGACGGGAGTTTAGATGAAAAAATATGTGATGGCATTGGACCAGGGAACCACCAGTTCCCGATGTATATTATTTGATAAAAAAGGGAAAATCTGCAGCATTGCCCAAAAAGAATTTGGGCAGATCTATCCGGTAGCCGGCTGGGTAGAACATGATCCTATGGAAATATGGTCTTCACAAATCAGTGTAGATACGGAAGCCATGGCTAAAATCGGGGCAAATGCAGACGAAATAGCCTCTATTGGTATTACAAACCAGAGAGAAACTACCATTGTATGGAATAAGTATACCGGAGAACCGGTTTATAATGCTATTGTATGGCAATGCAGAAGAACTTCGGATATGATACGGGAATTAAAGAAGTCCGGATATGATGAGGTAATACGTAATAAAACAGGATTAATACCGGATGCATATTTTTCCGGTACCAAAATAAAATGGATACTGGACCATGTAGAAGGTGCCAGGGAGGAAGCCGCAGCAGGTAATTTATTTTTTGGAACGGTGGATACCTGGTTAATATGGAATCTTACCAAGGGCAGAGTATTTGTTACGGATTATACCAATGCCTCCCGAACCATGTTGTTTGATATTCATAAATTAGAATGGGATGAAGAGATTCTTAATAGGTTAAATATTCCCAGAACCATGTTACCTGAAGTGAAACCGTCCAGTTATATCTATGGGCATACGGATTCAAACCTGTTGGGTGGAACAATTCCAATAGGGGGAGTCGCGGGGGATCAACAGGCAGCATTATTCGGTCAATGTTGTTTTGAGCAGGGAGAGGTTAAGAACACTTATGGAACAGGCTGTTTTTTGTTAATGAATACCGGGTGTGAAGCCATTCAATCTAAAAACGGGTTATTAACAACCATTGCCGCAGGTGAGGAGAACAAGGTTCAATACGCCCTGGAAGGTAGTGTTTTTGTTGCGGGAGCAGCAATCCAATGGCTGCGGGATGAGATTGGAATTATACAGACGGCAGCTCAATCGGAAGAATTTGCCTTGTCTGTCGAGGATTGCAGCGGTGTTTATGTGATACCTGCTTTTTCCGGTCTTGGGGCGCCGTATTGGGATCAATATGCGAGAGGAACCATTGTAGGAATCACGAGAGGATTTAATAAAAAACATCTGGTACGGGCAACCCTGGAATCCGTTGCATATCAGACCTATGATGTCTTAAAGGCCATGGAACAGGATGCAGGAACAAAATTAAAGATATTAAAGGTTGACGGCGGTGCATCTTCTAACAATTTTCTAATGCAGTTTCAGGCAGATATACTGGATACGATTGTGCACAGGCCTTCCTGTATTGAAACTACCGCACTTGGGGCGGCGTATCTGGCAGGACTTGCAACCGGATACTTTAAGGATAAAAAGGAAATTAAGGAAAACTGGGCTTTATCCCGGACTTTTACACCGGATATGAAGGAAGAAAATCGGGAACAATTAATACGCGGATGGCAGAAGGCGGTAAAACGTTCCTTTGATTGGGCAGAATAAGAAAGGAATTCCCTAAGAATAATGTTAGGGGATATCTATAAAATAAAGGATTATAATTTCATGATAATTGATAAAATCAGGACAATTTTATATGAAAAAGGATTTCAAGGAATAAAGGTGAATGTTAAGGGGATTTATCTTCTTTATTCAGCTTCTGAACAGCAAATCAATATAGCTGCTTTGTATGATTGTCCATCTGGAACAGAATTAACCGGTGACCAATATAAGAACATAAGAAACCAACTCTATAAAAATTATTCTGATCGTAATTTTACATCCGTACTAATACAAAGTATTATCTGTACGAGTCACGTGGAAGCCGTTCGTAATTTTGATGTTGATGATACCAATCAATGGATAATTGATTTGGTTAATGCCAAATTGATCGTTTATGAGAATAAAAATGCCGATTTTATGGGAATAAGGAAGATAATCGAAGAAATTTTATTAAAGGAACAGTTGGAAAATATGGGAGTGGAATCGGGAACCGGTTATACCCTGAGGGAAAAATTATCTGCTCCCTTACGCCAATCTATCTGGATAAAATATTTTTCCAAATGTAACACCCTGCTGGTTATTTTAAACGTAATTATTTTTTTTATAATAGATATTGCTAATTCTTCGGTAAAATCAAATTATTTATTAGATGCAGGTGCCCTATATTGGCCTGCGGTTAAATATTATAATCAATATTATCGTCTGCTTACTTACATGTTTTTGCATTCCGGCATTGAGCATCTTGCTAATAATATGATAGTTTTACTGATTATTGGTGATAATGTGGAGCGGGCAGCAGGAAGATGGAAATATATGGTTTTCTTTTTCGGATCCGGGATTATTGCAGGTATTACATCCATGAGTTATAATATGGTAAATAATACGAATGCGGTTTCTGTTGGTGCTTCCGGGGCTATATTCGGAGTGGTAGGAGCTATGGCATTTATTGTAGCAGTAAATAGAGGCCGCCTTGAAAACATCAGTACAAGGCAGATCCTTATATTTGTAGTATTAAGTTTATATGGCGGACTGACCAGTCAGGGCGTGGACAATGCTGCCCATATTGGCGGATTGGCTGCAGGGATTCTGCTTGCTGCCGTACTATATCGTAAACATAAGAAGAGTGAGCCGGAAAGGGGTTAATGGGATGAATGTAAATATTTATTATGGCGGACGGGGTTTGATTGAGGATCCGGCAATCTATGTAATAAATAAATTAACAGAGGTTTTAAAAGAAATCCGTGTTAATGTTGTAAGATACAACCTTTATGAGGAAAAGAATACCATTGCCATGCTGCCTAAGACCTTAAAGGAAGCAGATGGCGTCATATTGGCGACTACGGTGGAATGGCTGGGAATTGGCGGTTTTATGCATCAATTTTTGGATGCGTGCTGGCTTTATGCTGATAAAGAGCATATAAGTAAGTTATATATGCTGCCGGTTGTCATGGCAAATTCATTTGGGGAACGGGAAGCAGAGTTATTTTTAATAAGAGCGTGGGAAATGTTGGGAGGCATACCATATAACGGACTTCGTGCATATGTAGAGGATCATGTTGATTTTGAAACCAATTCTGCCTATGGACAGATTATAGAGAAACAGGCGGAACTATTCTATAAGGCAATTAACCAGAAAACAAAAATACTGCCGGCAGGTAATGCGGTAATAAGAAAAAATCTTTTGAGGACCAATTCCATTGATCTGACTCCACAGGAAAGTGAGCAGTTATCCATGTATGTTTCGGATGATACTTATGTTAAGAAACAGAAAGAAGATATTGAAGAGCTGGCACAAATTTTTAAAGGGATGCTTGGCAGCCGGGAAAGTGATTCCAATCAGGAATTCATTCAGAATATAAAAGAAAATTTTCAGGTATTAAATGATTTTAAAGCCAGTTATGCTGTTACAATTACAGATACCGGGAAGACATTGGTTATTGAAGTTGATGGAAACAATCTCAAATGCTTTTATGGAGAGAAAAACAATGCAGATGTTACAGCAAAAACCAGCTATGAAGTTATGAACAAAATCGTTAATGGACATATGACGATCCAAAGGGCTTTTATGTCCGGAGAATTGACTGCAAAGGGAAACTTTAAAACTTTACGGACCTTTGATCAGATATTTCAATTTAATATCCAGTGAAAATTTACGGATAGGGTTTCAAAGGATTACCTTATATAAGGTAATCCTTTGAAAATGATGTAACAGGTATTGGGGTATTAAAAATAGGTGGTATTTGATTTGGTCTTACATACAGGAATAACAGTATGGGATTTTCCCATATTGTTAAATCTTAGTTATTCAAATAATGGCAGTTGGATAATAAAACTGGTTTTCTCCTCAGAAGAGGTTACTTTAATCGTACCGTTATGAGCTGCAATGATGTTAGAGGAAATTGCTAATACAAGACCGGAGCCGCCTGATTTATATGTTACAAATGGTGTGAAAATTGCAGGTAATTCATCAGCCGGTATTATTTTACCGTTATTTTGGACTTCAATTATCAGATGAGATGGTGCAGAAACCTTGCATACTATGTTGATATAGTTGCCTTTGTCCGTTGCTTCAAATGCATTTCGTATTAAATTGGTAAAGACCTGTTTAATCTTAATGGGGTCAAAAGAATAACTGGTGTAGTAAGGCAGGTCATCTTCCTCTATCGTTAATGACAAATCAATGCTGTTTTGCTCGGCTAGCGGACGAAAGGTATTTAATACGGATTTGAGTAAAAGAAGGAGATTTTGCTTTTGTTTGGATATTACCTCACTATGGTTGAACATACTAAACTCAATCAATAATGTTTCTAATTCGTTAATATCCTCCTTTAACTGATCCCAGTATTTAAATTCCCGGACTTCTGGGTGCACGGTTTCAATTAACTGGTCAGTACTCTTGATTAAGGTTAATGGATTACGTATTTCATGTGAGATCTGTGAGGTTAATAGCTTGCATTCTTTCATACTTTTGGTAAAAAAGTAAGCAAAATCTTCGTTGGAACTCATTAATTCCGTTAGTTTTTGTTGTTCTTCCTTCGTAAACATTTTGTTCACCTCCTTGAATTTATAGTAGCAGAATATGATATATTATACAATATAATCCCGTTTACAAGAAACGACAGTAAGCACTTTTAAAATGCTTAAAAAGAGTATATTATTAATTAGAATAATGAAGAATTTTATATAACAAGAAATAGGAGGCAGAAATATGAATAATAATTGTATTTTTTGTAAGATTATTGGGAACGAAATTTCATCTTTTACGTTGTATGAGGATGACGATTTTAAGGTAATTATGGATATTTCACCCGCAGCAAAGGGACACGCAGTTTTAATGCCTAAAAAACACATTGCCAATGTATTTGAAGTGGAGGAGGAAGTGGCTTCCAAGGCATTTGGAGTAGCAGTAAAAGTTGCAAAGGCTATGAAAGAAGAACTAAAGTGTGACGGACTTAATATTTTGCAGAATAGTGGAGAAGCGGCAGGGCAGACGGTTTTTCATTTCCACATTCATCTGATACCAAGGTTTAAAAATGATTCGGTTCAGATTACCTGGGCTTGCAAAAGCTATGGAGAGGGAGAAGCAGAGAGCATAGCAGCGGCAATACGTAAGAGATTAGCAAAATTCCTTTTGCCATAACTCCCACTGCCCAGTGTATTTTACCAGTACAGCGCTCTAGAGCGTGTTTGAAAAACCATTGCAAATTTCTGACCGTCCCACTTTGCGGTATACTGCGTTGCGATTTTGGGAATGCAGCACCACTACACTCCCAAAATCCCACCTTGTCTCCCATAAAGTGAAACGCCCAGCCCGGCACAAGCATTTTTCAAACACCCTGGGATACTTCCTTGATTAATTGAATTATCGTTTCTATGGAATTATTTAATTTACTTTGACTCATAGCTTCTATATAGGTTTTTTTATTATGATAAACAGTTTCGATTGCTTCCAGCAACGAGTCTGCCGTTATTGCTTCTTCCTTTAATACATAGCTGTATCCCTGCCGTTCAAAGGATTCTGCATTTAAGATCTGATCACCGCGGCTGGAGGCGGCTGACAGGGGGATAAGAATATGTGGTTTTCTAAGGGCTAATAATTCACAGATAGTATTGGCACCTGCCCTTGAGATTATTACATCAGCAGCATCAAGAAGGTTACTTAGTTCTTTTTTAATGTATTCATATTGAACATAGCCGGGAGTTCCTGTTAAGCTTTTATCTGATTTATCTTTTCCGCATAAATGTATAACCTGGTATTTAATCAATAAATCAGGAAGAATAGCCCGGACTGCTTCATTGATGGCCGCAGAACCGGTGCTTCCCCCAATAACTAACAGAACCGGCTTACTTCTGTTAAATCCGCAAAAATCCAGTCCCAGCAATTTATTGCCGGAAAATAATTCCTGGCGTATAGGGGTTCCCGTCAATACAGCTTTTCCTTCCGGGAGATATTTTACGGTTTCCGGGAAGTTGGCGCATATTTTTTGGGCAGAGGGGATACTTAACTTATTGGCTAATCCGGGTGTTATATCGGATTCATGGATAATAACCGGAAGGCCTTTGTGTTTAGCTGCGAAAACGACCGGAACAGATACAAAGCCGCCCTTGGAAAAAATGACATCCGGCTTCAATCTTTTCATTAAGGCAGAAGCTTCCAGATATCCTTTTATTACCTTAAAAGGATCGCTAAAGTTTTTAGGATCAAAATACCGTCTTAATTTACCGGAGGAAATGCCGTAGTAAGGAATATTAAGCTCTTCAATTAATTTTCTTTCGATTCCATCATAAGATCCGATGTAATGAACTTCAAAACCTTCTCTCTTAAGTGCAGGAAGCAGGGCTATATTGGGAGTAACATGTCCGGCAGTACCGCCACCGGTTAAGATAATCCGTTTCATCCTTATTTCCCCCATTCCTTTAAAGCCTTGGTCAGCTGGTCCGGACATGAGGTTGCTCTATGACCGCATTTTGTTCCTTCTAATTTAGCAATCACCTCATCAACGGGCATGCCGGCCACTAACCTGGAGATGCCTGCAGTGTTGCCGGAGCACCCGCCTTTAAAAGTAACATTTTTAACTATATTATTTTCCACCTCGAAACTAATTTCGGTGCAGCAAACACCGGAAGTCTTATATATCATATCCTTCTTTCCTTTCTGTATGTAAATCAACAGGTTTCAGTTGTTCATGATTTTGTTTTGTTGCTTCAATGGGAATTTGCAGGCAAGCTTGCAATTTCTCATTCAGCTTTCATTATATCATTTTTTAGGTACAGCGCAATAATGAATTTAATATCCTAGTAGTCCAAAAAGTTTGTTTATATGATAACCGGATAAAGTGATTAACAAGAGCCTAGCTTTTGAATTATATAGAATCTCACTTTATTCTGACGATTACAAACTTTTTGGACTACTAGAGTGTGTTTGAAAAATGCTTGTGCCGGGTTGATTGTTCCACTTTGTGAGAGGTAAGGAGCGATTTTGGGAGCGTAGTGGAGGATTATTTAAAAATTCCCGGTTCTTTCCCGGATATTCGGACGACTATATCTGTAAACTGCCGGGAAATTTTATAAAAGCTTCCTTCCTGTGTTTGACTTGGCTATTTAATAATGCAACCTTGAAGAATGTAATAAATTCAGTTATAATACAACCATGTAAATATAGGATTATTATTTAAGGAGGTCCGGGAAGAAATGGACAGAATCGGTATTATCGGTGCTATGGACGAAGAAGTAAATCAGTTAAAGGAAAAGATGACGGATATACGGATAGAAAGCAAGGCGGCAATGGATTTCTATTCCGGCAGGCTTATGGGAAAGGATGTAGTTGTAGTCCGTTCCGGCATAGGCAAAGTAAATGCAGCGGTATGTGCACAGATTTTAATGGATGAATATAAAATAGATGTGGTTATTAATACTGGGATTGCAGGTTCCTTAAAAGCAGAAATAAATATAGGGGATATGGTTTTGTCAACAGATACATTACAGCATGACGTGGATGCAACCGGCTTTGGGTATGGATTCGGTGTTATTCCCAGAATGGAAACTTCCATTTTTCAGGCAGACGAGAAACTTGTCCGGATAGCGCAGTCTGTCTGCAGTGAAGTGAATAAGGATATATCTGTTTTTCTTGGCAGGATTGTAAGCGGTGACCAATTTATAAGTGACAAGGATAAAAAAGCATGGATAACGCAGCAATTTCAGGGATACTGTACGGAGATGGAGGGTGCGGCAATTGCCCAGGCAGCATATCTGAATAAGGTGCCCTTTCTGATTGTCCGGGCTATATCGGATAAGGCAGATGACAGTGCACATATGGATTATGGTAAATTTGAAGCAGAAGCGATTGTCCATACCGTAAAATTTTTAACTGCACTTATTCCGGTTTTATAAAAGAGCAGTAGTAAAAGCACAGTAATAAAGAAGCAGTAATAAAGAGCAGTAGTAAAAGTGCAGTAATAAAGGAATGGCAGTAAAGAGCAGTAAAGGGGCAATAATAAAGATTCATTAATAAAGGAGTAATAATAAAGCAAGCACCTGATACAAGGATATAAGTTAACTTTTCATAGACAGTAACCGGCAAATAACCCTGCGATATGCCAGAATAATTTTTAAATTCTTAAAAAAACTGGTGAATGATAGAGGTTTCTATGTTAAATTGACTTGCTTTGTCAAACGATTTAAAAGCTCCCTCTCTTTTAAAATGGAAAGTTATTCGTTATAATAACTGTAAATTATAGGAAGAAAGGGGACTTTTTTGTGGTACAAGGGTTATTTGACAAAAATATATTTTCGTACATGATGTTAGTTCTTTGCGCATGCGGGATATTATTAAAGTTAATATTAAATTTGATTTATTCACGGCTAATTAAAGCATCGGATAATATGTCTAAGTCAAGGAATAAATTGACTCAAATGATGAAAAAAAAATTTGAAACCTGCTACAAACTTAAAATAGGTGTGAATAATGTGGATATCTTTGTGGATAAATATGTATTTCGACACAGATTTTGTGGAATTCTTTTATCAACATGGGAGAACATTGGTGGACAAGTTCTTATGTTATGTCTTCTAATAGGTTCAATCAGCACGCTTATCGGATTAATTTATGAATGTGGTAAACAACAAATTTTAGGTACATTTTCTGTGGGTATTTTAACAAGTGGTTTGTTGATATTTTTAGAGGGATTAATAAATACATCCGGTAAAAAAGAATTAATCCGCCTTAACATGAAAGATTATTTAGAAAATATTTTAAAAGTTCGGTTAGAGCGGGAAATAGTCCAACCGGAATTGATTGAACAATATAAAAAAGAATATTTCCAGGGGGGAACCGGCCAGGCCATAACCAGCTCCGATCTTTTGGCCGCCGCTTCCGAGAAAACCGGCAGAATATCAAGAAGGGGAAAGAAGGACAAGCTCTTTGAGGTAAAATCTGAAACCGCCAGGCTTAAAAAACAGCAAAAAGAAGCTGCCCGTCTTGCAAAAAAGAATCGGAAAGCAGAAATAAAAGAAGCTGCAGGGAGAAGAAAAGAAGAAAAGAAGCTGGCAAAAGAAAAGAAACAAATGGTAAAAGAACAAAAAAGGCTGGAAGCCCGTGAGGCAGAAGAACGTATTAAAAAAGAAACCAAGCTTGCCTTAGAACGGAAAAGGGAAGCGGAAAGGGCTGAGATAGAGAGAATAAGATTAGAGGTAATGGCCAATGAAGAACGTAAAAAAGAAGAAAAGCGCAGACAGCAAGAAATCAAAAAGGTATTATTATTAGAAAAGCAGGCATTAAAAGAAGAAAAACAGAAGCCATGGCCGGTAGAATATAAAACCATTGCGCAGGAAAGAAAAGAAAGCTTAAAAAGGGAAATTCAGGAGCGCAGAACTATGGAATCCCATGAAGATGAAAAAGATGATATTTTATATAATATCCCGGGGAATAAGGTTGCCGATACTATTATGGAGGAAAAACCAATAGTTGAAAAACCCCGGGCTGAAAAGTTTAAAGCGGAAAAAATCCAGGTGAAAAAAGCAGGGGTTGAAAAATCCAGGATGGAGAAAGCCCGGGTTATAAAAGCAGGCACAATTCCGGAAGAGCAAATAAAGCCGGTAAATAATAAGAAAATGAAACAAGCCGTTACGGAGGACGAGAAACTGATTGAGGATATATTAAAAGAATTTTTAGCTTAAAAAGAATAGTACATAAGTTATACAAAAAAATGTATTGCTTAACATGCATCACTTTGATAGAATAAAAAGGTATAAAATTATAACCCAAATGATTATTAAAGGAGTGATGAAGATGGACAGTAATGTAACGTTTGATTATTCAGCGGTAAAAGGGTTTATCACCGAATCTGAAATAAAGATGATAAAAAAACTTGCAGAAAATGCAAAGGAAGAGTTACTGAATAAAACAGGTGCAGGAAATGATTTTTTAGGCTGGATTGATTTACCGGTAGATTATGATAAAGAAGAGTTTAACCGCATTCAGGAGGCTGCAAAGAAAATCAGGCAGGATTCCCAGGTGTTATTGGTAATAGGCATTGGCGGATCTTATCTGGGCGCCCGTGCAGCTGTGGAATTTTTAAGACACAGTTTTTATAATTCCGTTTCAAAGGAAATCAGAAAAGCACCGGAAATTTATTATGTAGGCAATAATATCAGCAGTACCTATATCAGACATTTAATTGAAGTAATCGGTGACAGGGATTTCTCTATTAATATGATCAGCAAATCCGGTACAACAACAGAGCCTGCCATAGCCTTCCGAGTATTTAAGAAAATGTTAAACGAGAAATATGGCAAGACTGAAGCAGCGAAGAGGATTTATGCAACAACGGATAAGTCAAGGGGCGCCTTAAAGAATCTTGCTACGGAAGAAGGCTATGAAAGTTTTGTTGTTCCCGATGACGTAGGAGGCCGTTATTCCGTATTAACGGCGGTAGGTCTGCTTCCGATTGCCGTCAGTGGTGCCGATATTGCAAAATTAATGGCAGGCGCACGGAGCATGAGGGAAAAATGCCTTAATAATCCTTTTGATTCTAATGATTCCATGTTATATGCGGCGGTACGCAACATTCTATTAAGAAAAGGGAAGAGTATAGAAATAATAGCTAACTATGAACCGTCGCTTCATTATGTTTCTGAATGGTGGAAACAATTATACGGTGAAAGCGAAGGCAAGGATCAAAAAGGAATCTTCCCGGCAGCCGTTGATCTAACAACAGATCTTCATTCCATGGGGCAATTTATCCAGGATGGGCAAAGAACCATGTTCGAAACGGTTATAAACCTTGAAAAATCCTCCCATGAGATTATTATGGAAGAGGAAGAAGTTGACTTAGACGGTCTTAATTATTTAGCCGGCAAGAGTGTGGACTTTATTAATAAAAGTGCCATGATGGGAACCCGTCTGGCCCATACGGACGGTAATGTTCCTAACTTAATCGTTAATCTTCCGGAACAGAATGAATTTTTCTTAGGTG
>JAATEU010000120.1 GCA_015655565.1 Clostridiales bacterium | reverse complement strand
TGCATGCCAGGGCATGCAGAATTGAAAAACAATTTGCGATAGGAGATAAAATGGAAGTATATTTGGATAATGCTGCTACCACGAGGGTATTTGATTCCGTTAAGAATATTATGATGGAAACCCTGGGCGCGGATTATGGAAATCCTTCCTCCATGCATAAAAAAGGGATGGAGGCTGAAAAATATGTCAGGGAAGCAAGAGAAATAATTGCAAAGAGCCTTAAGGCAGCTCCCCAAGAGGTCATATTTACATCAGGTGGAACGGAATCCAATAATATGGCCGTCCTTGGGACTGCTTATGGGAATAAACGCAGCGGTAACCATATCATAACTACAAGGATAGAGCATCCGTCCATACATAATCCATTATTATTTCTGGAAGAAAATGGATTTCGGGTTTCTTATATACCGGTGGATAAGAATGGTAAAATTATACTGGAAGAGCTTACGGATGCAGTTTGTGAAGATACCGTACTTGTGTCTGTCATATATGTGAATAATGAGATTGGTTCGGTGCAGAATATCAGTGACATATCGGAACGCTTAAAGGCCAGGAATCCCCGGCTGTTATTACATGTGGATGCAATTCAGGCTTTTGGCAAGTACCGGATATATCCGAAACGGGAAGGAATTGACTTATTATCCATAAGCGGTCATAAAATACATGGACCTAAGGGAAGCGGTGTTTTGTTTGTCCGGGATAAGGTGAAGATAAAACCGATTTTATTTGGCGGAGGCCAGCAGAAAGGAATGCGTTCCGGTACGGAAAATGTGCCGGCAATAGCCGGAATCGGACAGGCAGTACAGGAAATATATCAGGATCATGACAATAAAAGGGCTTTATTATATGATTTAAAAAAGACATTCATAGAAGGAATCAATCAACTGGAGGGAGTAACCGTTAATGGTTTGGGGGCTTCACCTGAAGAGGCTGCCCCTCATATTGTCAGTGTAAGCTTTGAAGGAATCCGCAGCGAGGTTTTGCTGCATGCTTTGGAAGATAAGAAGATTTATGTATCTTCCGGGTCTGCGTGCGCCTCCAACCATCCCCGGCTTAGCGGTACTTTAAAAGCCATTGGCTTAAGAAAAGATTTATTGAATTCAACCATACGCTTTAGTTTTTCTGTTTTTACAACGACGGAAGAGATTCAATATACAATCGGCATGTTAAAAGAGCTGGTACCTGTTTTAAGAAAATATAGCAGGAATTAATGTGAAATAAAAATCAATTTCACACCCTGATTTGAGGCAGTGCAGGTTTAGGAGCAGATTATAGAAAGGAAAGAGCATGTATAAAGCATTTTTAATAAAATATGCGGAAATCGGTATCAAAGGAAAAAATAGATATATATTTGAGAATGCTTTGAGGGACCAGATAAAAAATTCCCTTGGGAAACTGGGGGATTATACCGTAACCAAGGAACAGGGAAGGATTTATATAGAATGCCCGGAGGGGTATGATTATGAAGAGACAGTTGAGATTTTACAATGTGTTTTTGGCATAGTGCAGATTTGTCCGGTCATGATTGCAGATACCATCCAATGGGAGCCGTTAACAAAAGCGGTTGGCGATTATGTAGAGGCCAGATATGCCCATAAAAATTTTACCTTTAAAATGGAAGCAAAACGCAGTGATAAGAATTATCCCATGACTTCCCCGGAGATATGTATTGAGATGGGAGCTTATTTATTACGCCGGTTTCCGGAAATGAAGGTGGATGTCCATAATCCGTCTGTCCGCATAATGGTTGAAGTCAGGAACCGGTCCTATGTGTATTCTGAAATCATACCTGGTCAGGGCGGCATGCCGGCAGGGTCGGGGGGGAAAGCCCTGTTATTATTATCCGGTGGTATTGACAGCCCTGTTGCAGGTTATATGATTGCCAAAAGAGGTGTTGCCATTGATGCGGTATATTTTCATGCGCCTCCATATACCAGTGAAAGAGCAAAACAAAAGGTGGTTGATTTAGCAAAGCTGGTGTCAAAGTACACAGGCCCGATAAAGCTTCATGTGGTAAACTTTACGGATATACAGCTTTATATCTATGAAAAATGCCCTCATGAAGAATTAACCATAATTATGAGAAGATATATGATGCGGATTGCTGAAAAGATTGCCGGGGAAACAGGTTGTCTTGGTCTGATTACCGGAGAAAGCATCGGACAGGTTGCAAGCCAGACCCTTCA
>JAATEU010000146.1 GCA_015655565.1 Clostridiales bacterium | reverse complement strand
TTTTTATAAGGAACTCCATAGTTTTCATATAAATATTCCGCCACGGATGGATTATCTTCAGTAAACCCGGATAATTCAATGGTTAATCTTGCTCCCGCCATTTTTTTAATATCTTCCATAGCAGTCCCTTTCGACGGTAATTTTTCATATTGGGGCTGATAGATTCCGTCCAGATTCTCCGATAAATCCGGCAGTAATATATAATCAACGGAATAACTTTCCAATAAATCCTTTAAATATCTTGTATCGGCAGGAGACAGGGGACTTGTCACTATATTTACCTTTTCGTTTTTCATAATATCCATATCAACAGTTTTTACAATCTGATATAAAGCTTTCAGATATCCTTCAAATTGGGTACCTGCATATCCGGCTGACGGTACCGGTATTATTATTATATTCCCATATTCCGGATTTTCATTATAAAATTTATCAATGATACGGACAACATCTTCGCCTATTGTCTCTGCCAGACAGGTAGTTGCCACCGCAATAACCTCCGGTTCATATATTGATATTAAATTCTTAAGTCCTTTTATCAGATTCTGTTCCCCGCCGTATACGGTTCCTTCTTCTGTTAAGGAAGAAGAAGCAATATCAACGGGTTCATTATAATGTGTTGCCATATGCCTTCTGATATAGGTACTGCAGCCCTGGGAGCCATGAAGAATGGACATACATTTTTTTATTCCATAAAATGCTGTCACAGCACCCATGGGCATGCACATTTTGCAAGGATTTACGTTTAAATTAACTAATGTCCCTTTCATTCCAGCCTCTTTTCCGCATTATCCGGGCTTCCCCGATTTTTGCCCATAAACTTTTTTATGCCGCCAGCTTTCCCTTTCCCATACCCTTACGAAAGTCATAACGGATATTTAAGGTCAGCTGCCGCTGCTTAAGTTAATTAAAAGTTTTATAATTCCGCATTTATATACCTCCATACCGGATTATTCACACTCCTGTTTATTTCCTCCGTGAAATTAACAACACCGTCAAAACCGCATAAAGGATGCTTCCTTTCATGATTGTGATCGCAAAATGCAATACCGAGCTTATAGGCCAGGGGTCTTTCCTTAACTCCTCCCACTAAGATGTCCGCCCCTTTTTCCTTCATAAACTTTTCAAGTTCCGCCGGATTTGCATCGTCTAATATCACAGTATCTTTATTTACAAGACTTTCAATTATTTCATAATCATCTTTTTTACCGGTTTGTGTTCCTACCACCACCGTTTCCATTCCCATGGAATGAAACTGCCTGATAAGTGAAATTGCTTTAAAACCTCCTCCAACATAGATTGCAGCTTTTTTACCCTGGAGATTTTTACGGTATTTTGCTAAAAACTGCTGAAGTTTACCGGTTTCTGCCGATGTAAATTCAATTGCCTTTTGTTTTGCTTCCTCATCTTTTAAAGCTTCCGCTATCCGGATTAAAGAACTTGCAGTATCTTCAATTCCAAAAAAACTGACCTTAATATAAGGAATTCCCATTTCTTCTTCCATTCTGTCAGCCAGGTAAGCACTGGAACCTGCACATTGAACTATGTTTAGTTCAGCCCCGGAAGACTTAATTAAGGAATCATGGCAGGAATCACCGGTAAAAGTAGATACCACCGGAATCCCTGTTTTATTTAAATAATCCTTAATAATCCACATTTCCCCTGCCAGGTTAAAATCACCTAATATATTAACGCCTTTTCTCTTGGCCGGTTCATGTTTTGATATTAATTCCATAATGGCATTACATGCCATTTTATATCCCACCGATTTATTACCTGAAAATCCAGGTGATTTTACGGGTATCACACGCATATTATATTTTTCCGACATTGCCTTACAGACGGCGTTTACATCATCACCGATAACCCCGACAATGCAGGTTGCATAAACAAATATTAATTTCGGCTGATACTTTTCAGCTATTTCTTCTATTGCCGCCGTTAACCTTTTCTCACCGCCAAAAATAATATCCGGTTCCCTTAAGTCCGTGGAAAAACTGTTCCGGTATAAATCATCCCCGCTTGATAAACTTCCTCTGATATCCCAGGTATAGCTGGCACATCCGATAGGACCATGCACAATGTGAAATGCATCCGTTATGGGATTTAGAACAACCCTGGCCCCGCAATATACACAGGCTCTTTGGCTGACAGCGCCCGATACGCTATTGGCATCACATTTCATTTCATTGCCGCTGCAGCCATCCTGCTTATACAATATAAATTCTTTTCTCTCATCTAATACGCTTGCATTTTCCATAGGATACATTTCCTTTCGTGATATTTTAAACAAAAATCAGAATTATACCATCCATAAATTCCCTTAAGGAAAAACCTGCTGTCTGCCATAACCCGCACAGCTTTGCAGGTACTGTATAAATTCTATTGCCGGAAAACACATAAATCCCGCAAAATGACGCATTTGTCATCCAGCGAGATTTATTTTTACATTACCATTTCAAAATCTTCTTCCGAACTGTCTCTATCCTGTCTGTCCATAATGGCATTTGTTATTAATTCCGCCAACCTCATACCGCCTTTATAACCGACCAACGGCATATAAGAATGGATATAACGGTCAATAACAGGAAATCCTGCCCTTACAAAGGGAATATCTTCTGCCCTGGCTATATGTTTACCATGGGTACCTCCAACCAGCAGATCCACTCCTTCTTCTTTAATCCATTGGTGAAGCTCATACAAGTCCCCGGAAGCTTTTGCCCTGCAGCCTTCCATACCAAACCTGGTAAATAAACTTTCGGCTGCCGCTTCAAAGGCATCACCCGGTGTACCTGTTACCAGATATTTCGGAATCATGCCCATTTCCAATACAAATTCCGCTATTCCCAGTACCGTATCCGGATCACCGAAAACGGCTGCCTTCTTATTATAAGTATAAGGATGAATGTCAATCAGAATATCTACCAATTGTCCCCGTTCCTCCTCAATCCCGTAAGGTACATCCTTTTTCGTAAAGCTCTGGAGTGCCATGACATATTTATCCGTATTACCGATTCCAATGGGCATTGTTAAGGTCTTACATGATACGCCGCATTTCTTTTTCAGGGCTTCCGCTCCGGCTTCACTGGCAAATTTACCAATCGCCAAGGTAAGCCTGGAATCTCCGAGTCCGATGATTTCCTCAACGGTGGTTCCGCCCTTAGGGTACATCTCATACTTGCCCGTCATGGGGCCGTCCATAACTCCGCTGGTATCGGGAAGCATTGTATAAGAGACTCCCATTGCTTTAGCAATCCGTTTCATTTCCCTCATATCGCCCGGGTTAACAAAGCCGGGGAGGAGAACCAGTTTTCCGTTTTTCTTTCCGGAAGATACGGACAGGTAATTAATAAAGCTTGCAACCATATTGGAAAAACCGGTAATGTGGGAGCCTTTGTAGCTTGGGGTATTGGTATGGACCATATACCTGCCTTCCGGTATATCAATTCCCTGAATCAGTGCATTTAAATCATCGCCGATGGTTTCGGAAAGACAGGTTGTATGCACTGCGATAATCTTGGGTTTATAGATATCAAATATATTCTTTGCCGCCGTCTTTAAATTGCTGCCGCCGCCGAATACGGAAGCGCCTTCGGTAAAGGAACTGGAGGATGCCATTGCCGGATCCTTAAAGTGTCTTGTTAAAAACATTCTGTGGAAAGCACAGCAGCCCTGTGAGCCGTGGCTGTGAGGCATGCATTCATGCACACCCAGTGCCGCATACATGGCCCCTACCGGTTGACAGGTCTTAGCAGGATTGATTCTTAAGGCACTTCTGCCGTATTGTTCTTTCTTTGTGTAATCTAGCATGCTTTGTCACCTCCCATTGTTCCTTCCAGGATTGGAGCCGTCTTCCAGGGGGTTTTTACATAGCTCCAGGCCGGTGTATAGATGCCCATGGTAATATCCCTTGCAAAATTAACAGCTCCGCGGAAACCGGAATACGGTCCGCTGTAATCATAGGAATGCAGCTGCCTGGATAAGGTGCCGCCTTTTTGGGCAATATATTTGTCCTTAATACCGGAAAAGAAAATATCGGGCTTTAATAATTTTAAGAACTCCTCCGTCTCAAAATTGTTCAAATCATCCACCATATAGGTTCCGTCACTCATGTCCTTTACCATACCGCCGTAATAACCGAGAAGTTTTTCTTCCTTTAATTTATCCAGATCTTCCTCCGACAAATATATATGGAACTTTTCAGGATCCGGCTGCACGGTAATGGATTCAATATTTTTGCTGTCCGCATCCGGTTTTACAAACGGAATGACCTCCCTGCCCTCATATTCCTCCCTATGTCCAAATTCATAGCCGGCAAGTATGGTATGCACACCAAGATCATTTAACAGGAATTGATAATGATGCGCCCTGGAACCGCCTATATAAATAGCGGCAGTTTTGCCCTTTAATTTACTCTTATAATACGCCATGTCCTCTTCAATCAAATCCAGTTCGTCTGCAATGACAGCTTCCGTCCTTGCGGTAAGTTCCGGATCATTAAAGTATTTTGCCATATTTCTAAGGGATTCTATCGTGCCCCCAACTCCGATGAAGTTTATCTTCATCCAGGGAATTCCGTATTTTGACTCAATCAACTCCGCAATATAGTTAATGGATCTGTGGCACTGAACCAGGCTTAAGTTCGCCTGATGGGCATTTTTTAAATCCTCCATGCTGCTGTCACCGGTAAAGGTTGATATTACCTCATATCCGATACGCTTTAATAACCGCTCTGTTTCCCAGCCGTCTCCGCCGATATTATATTCACCTAATATATTAATTGCAAATTTCGTCTTGCTTTTCCTGTCTCCTTCACCGATTACGTATCTGACCAACTGGTTATTGGCAATATGATGGCCCGCCGACTGGCTGACACCCTTATAACCTTCACAGCTGAAGGCAATACATTTAATGCCGTATTCCAGTTCCGCCCATTTTGCCACGGCATGAATATCATCACCAATAAGTCCTACCGGACAAGTGGAGCAAATCATAATCGTTAAAGGATGAAATAAATCCATTGCTTCGTCAATGGCCTTTTTCAGCTTCTTTTCACCGCCAAATACGATATCAGCTTCCTGCATATCCGTGGAAAAACAATACTGCAGATAGTTGGCAACGCCTTCTTCGTTCCTGCCTTTATGTCTTCTTGTTCCCCAGGAATAATAAGCACACCCGATTGGTCCGTGTACAATAATAAAAGCATCCTTAATCGGTCCAAGTACTACACCCTTGCAGCCTGCAAAACAGCAGCCCCTTTGTGTTATAATTCCGGGTATGGTACGGACATTTGCCGCAATCTCATTTTTACCCTCCCGGTCCACTGCAACCATATGGTCTTTACGGTTTTTATATACTTTTGAATTATATTGGTCAAGTACCTTTTCCATTACGCTCATGTTAGCACCTCCTAATGTTAATATGCATCCGTTGTCATCTCTCCGTTACGCACCCGGTAATTTTCATAAATCGGAAGTACAAATATCTTACCGTCCCCGGGGTTACCGGTAGAATTTACATCCATAATTGTTGTTACCGCTTTATCCACTTCTTCATCCTCAACAATCATGGTAAATACTCTTTTTGATATTAACCGGTTCATCTCCGAAAGATATTCTCCTGTTGATGTTTCAGGAATTTCACCGGAATCTACGATGGATCGTAATAATGACATGTCAATTAATTTTTTGCCCCTTCCCAGTACTTTCCTGCAGGTAAAGGCCGGAATTCCTGCTTCCGCCAGAGCTTCCTTGATTACATTAACCTTATTCTGTCTTACAATTGCCATTACTTCTTTCATACCAACCTCCTACAGACCTTTTGTCTTGGTACTGATTGTATACGCTTCTTCTACAGGGCTTACAAATACCCTGCCATCACCAAAATGCCCGCTTTCCCCGGTTCTGGCATATCTCATGATTATCTTTACAACATCATCTTTATCTGCGTCTTCAACAATCATTAATAACATTTCCTTGGGAATTTCATCATAAAAAACTTCTCCGACTTTAACACCTTTTTGTTTACCGCGTCCGTAAACATCCATTTTGGTTACGGCAGGAAATCCTGCCGATAATAATTCAGATAATACGACACCGACTTTTTCCGGTCTGATAATTGCTCTTACCAATAACATAGATCTACCTCCAAATATTTCATGTTTTTCAGATATCCATAAGTCCGTGTTCCATTAATAATTCTTCCAGTCTTTCCTGTTTCATCGGCTTAGGTACTACAAACAAATCATTTCCGTCAATCTTATTAGCTAAGGTACGATATTCATCCGCCTGCTCTGCAGATGCATCAAAATCAATTACCGTTTTCTTATTGATTTCCGCCCTTTGGACCATGTTATCCCTGGGTATAAAATGAATCATCTGGGAACCAAGTTCCTTTGCAAAGGCTGAAACTAATTCCGCTTCCCCGTCAACTTTTCTTGAATTACAGATGATTCCGCCAAGTCTTACCCCACCGGTTAATGCATATTTTTGAATACCCTTTGAAATATTATTGGCTGCATATAAAGCCATCATTTCACCGGAGGCAACGATATAAATTTCCTGTGCCTTGCCCTCCCGGATTGGCATTGCAAAGCCACCGCAGACAACGTCTCCCAATACATCGTAGAATACATAATCCAGATCATCCGTATAGGCGCCAAGCTGTTCCAACAGGTTAATTGATGTAATAATACCGCGGCCCGCACAACCGACGCCCGGCTCCGGTCCGCCGGATTCCACACACCGGATATTGGAAAAGCCGTTTTTCATAATATAGTCAAGATCAATATCCTCTCCTTCTTCACGAAGTGTATCAAGTACCGTTTTCTGCGCCAGACCGCCAAGAATCAGTCTTGTTGAATCCGCCTTGGGATCACAGCCGACAATCATAATGTTCTTGCCCATTTCCCCTAAACCTGCTGTTAAATTTTGAGTAGTAGTAGATTTTCCGATTCCGCCTTTACCGTATATTGCCACCTGTCTCATAATCAATTCCTCCTT
>JAATEU010000188.1 GCA_015655565.1 Clostridiales bacterium | reverse complement strand
GATTAAGCGTTTAGGAGTTAAAGCTTATAATTGGTGGAATGAAGCACTGCACGGGGTGGCGCGTGCCGGTGTTGCAACGGTATTTCCACAGGCAATCGGCCTGGCTGCAACCTTTGATGAGGATTTTTTAGCAGAAGTTGCAGACTGCATTTCTACCGAGGGGCGTGCCAAATTTAATATACAGCAGAAATTCGGAGATACGGATATTTATAGGGGGCTGACTTTTTGGTCTCCCAATGTAAATATTTTACGGGATCCAAGATGGGGAAGAGGCCATGAAACATATGGGGAAGATCCCTATCTTACTTCCCGTCTTGCAGTCCGCTTTATTCAAAATATGCAGGGAAATGATGAGAAATATATGAAAGTAGCGGCATGTGCAAAGCATTTTGCAGTTCATTCCGGACCGGAGGATATCCGTCACAGTTTTGATGCAAAGGTATCACAGAAGGATCTGAATGAAACTTATCTGCCTGCCTTTAAGGCCTGTGTGCAGGAAGGAAAGGTAGAGGCCGTCATGGGAGCATATAACCGCACAAACGGAGAGCCCTGCTGCGGCAGTAAAACCCTGTTAAAAGATACCCTTCGTGATAAATGGGGCTTTAAGGGACATGTTACTTCCGATTGCTGGGCAATTAAAGACTTCCATGAAAATCATATGGTTACGTCTACCCCTGTTGAATCGGTAGCTTTAGCAATGAGTAACGGCTGTGATTTAAACTGCGGCAATCTGTTTGTTCATTTATTGCAGGCGGTAAGGGACGGCTTAGTGACGGAGGAAACCTTAACACAGGCTGTGACCAGGTTATTTACGTCCAGAATGAAGCTGGGTTTATTTGATGCTCCGGAGAAGGTGCCTTATAACGGTATATCCTATGAGAAGGTGGATAATAAGGAACAGAAAAAACTTAATTTAAAAGCTGCCCAAAAATGTATCGTATTATTAAAGAATGAAAACGGACTGCTTCCGTTAGATAGAAATAAGCTTAAGACAGTCGGTGTCATAGGACCCAATGCGGATAACAGAAAGGCATTAATCGGCAATTATGAAGGAACAGCCTCTGAATATATGACAGTATTGGAAGGAATCAGGGAGTATTTAGGTGATGAAGTTACAATCCGCTATTCGGAAGGCTGCCATTTATTTAAAGATAAGGTATCCGGACTTTCTAAGTCCAGTGACCGGTTGGCGGAGGTAAAAGCAGTGGCGGAGGCATCCGATGTTATCATTGCCTGCTTGGGCCTGGATGCCGGCTTAGAAGGAGAAGAGGGGGATGAGGGCAATGAGTTTTCAAGCGGTGATAAGCCGGATCTGAGCCTTCCGGGTATTCAGGAAGAGATTTTAAAGGTGCTTTATGAGAGCGGTAAGCCGGTAGTATTGGTTTTACTTTCCGGCAGTGCCTTAGCGGTAACCTGGGCGGAGGAACATATTCCGGCAATTGTACAGGCCTGGTATCCGGGAGCACAGGGAGGCCGGGGGGTAGCAAGGATGCTGTTCGGAGAATATTCACCGGAAGGGAAGCTTCCGGTGACGTTCTACCGTACCACGGAAGAACTTCCGGCATTTACTGATTATAACATGGCAGGGCGTACTTACCGCTATATGAAACAGGAAGCCCTGTATCCCTTCGGCTACGGTCTAAGCTACACGGAATTTGCATGTGAAGGAGCCGGTATCGGTAAAGAAGTGATTGCACCGGATGAAAGCATTGAATGTAGGGTGAGGTTAAAAAATACAGGAGCCGTGGACGGTGCAGAAACGGTTCAAATCTATATAAAGGCAGAGGAAGTGGCGGAGGCCCCGAATAATCAGCTCAAAGGAATTAAGAAGGTGTTTTTAAAAGCAGGGGAGGAAGCGGCGGTAAACCTTACCCTTCCGGCCAGGGCCTTTGCTTTGTATGATGAGGAAGGGAAGCTTGTATTACATAAGGGCAGCTATGAGGTTTATATCGGTACTTCACAGCCCGATAAGAGAAGTGTACTCCTGACAGGCAAAACACCGGATTCTTTTACGGTAAATTGTAAGGATACGGTAATCTTGGAGTAACCTTGCTTAAAGGACAGGGTGCTGCTGCCAGATTCATAAATGGTATCAGATGATAGAATATGGGTTATATTCCACGGACAATTTGTGCGGAATATAACCCATATCCAGTCAGCGGTAATGCTTTGCCCGGGGTATGGATATTTAGACAAGTTTAATGTCCGGTTAATTTAAAAATGCTGTATTTAGTGTACCGACATATATGAATATCTTAGTTACAATAATTGAATTCCGTGTTATACTAAATTCCATAATTATTATTTTAGTGTTTTATATATTTCTTACATATAATTCTTTTGGTTGTTCATAATAGTTATAGGGAGGAAATAAGTGTAACATATACGCAGGATAAAAGCATCGGCAAAGGGGAAATTTATGGATAAGTATCATAACGTCATGGAAACACTGGTAATTAATAAACTAAATGAAATTTGGGATACGTTAGATTGCTGCAAATGTGATAAGTGCCGCAATGATATTATTGCATGTACTTTAAATCAGATGAAACCCAAATATGCTGTAACGGAGGAAGGTGAATTATATGTACGATTGTGCATATTATCTGCCGAGCATGAATTTGAAGTTGTAAAAGCAATCGCTATCTCCGTAAGGACAGTATCGGAACATCCGAAACATTGCATATAATCCGGGATTATATATAAATCCATGATAAGGAGGTTGGCAGCATGTGCGGCCGTTATTATGTTGATGATGAAACATCAAGGGAAATCCGTAAAATATTGGAACAAATTGATGCCAAATATGAAAATAATAATAGAAAGTCCGGAGAAATATTTCCAACCGATTCAGCACCGATTCTGGCAGCCTTCCATCGGGACATTGAGCCTGAATTATCGGTTTGGGGTTTCCCGAATTATTATAATAAAGGTGTTTTGATTAATGCCAGGACAGAAACCGTATTGGATAAAAAAACATTCCGGGAAAGTATTTTCAGCAGAAGATGTGCAATACCTTCAAACGGTTTTTATGAATGGGACGGTAATAAGAAGAAATTTCTTTTTAAAAAGAAGGAATCCGATATTCTTTATATGGCAGGAATTTATAATTTTTATAAGGAGGAATGCCGCTTTGTTATATTGACAACCGGAGCCAATGAATCCATGAAGGAAACACACAACCGGATGCCCCTTGTATTGGAAGCAGAAGAAATAGAAACCTGGGTATTGGATAATAACAGTACCGGCAGAATTTTACGCCAAATACCGCCTTTATTAATACGGACAGCATAAAATATGTTTTGAGTGCTGGTTGAAAGTCCGGGAATTTTTCCAGAAGCTTCCTTCCTGGGTTTGTTCCGGCTGGAAGCCGAACCAGCAATTCCCATTGATGAACGAACATATATTCTGATATAATGCATAAAATGCATTATAAGGAGAACGTATGTATGGAAAATGTGATATTTCATGTGGATGTAAATTCGGCATTTTTAAGCTGGGAAGCGGTAT
>JAATEU010000518.1 GCA_015655565.1 Clostridiales bacterium | reverse complement strand
TGGCTATGGCTTTAGACTCCTTAGGAGTGCCTGCAATTTCTTTAAATGCATTTCAGGTAGCGATGCATACCACATCCGTGTATGGTAACGCCAGACTTAAGAGGATTGATTCGGAAAGAATTAAAAATGAACTTGCCAGCAAAAAGATAGTTATTATTACCGGCTTCCAGGGTATTAATCAGTATGATGATTACACTACGCTTGGACGTGGCGGTTCCGATACAACAGCAGTGGCACTTGCAGCATCCCTTCGTGCTGATGCATGCGAAATTTATACGGATGTTGACGGTGTATTTACGGCTGACCCGCGACTTGTACCGAATGCTAAGAAATTAGAAGAAATAACCTACGATGAAATGTTAGAGCTTGCCTCTTTAGGTGCAGGGGTTTTACACAACAGATCAGTAGAAATGGCTAAAAAATATGGAGTACAGTTAGTAGTGCGTTCCAGTTTAAATTTATCGGAAGGAACCGTAGTGAAGGAGGAAATAAAAATGGAGAAAATGCTTATTAGCGGGGTAGCAGCAGATAAAAATACTGCCCGTATTGCAGTGATTGGATTAGAGGATCAACCGGGGGTAGCTTTTAAATTATTTAATCACCTGGCGAAATATAATATTAATGTGGATATCATCCTTCAATCCGTCGGCCGTGACGGTACAAAGGATATCAGCTTTACCGTATGCGAAGACAGCTTAGACGAAGCAGTGGTAATTTTAGAGCGTCACAGGAACGGCAGCTTAAAATGTCAAAAGATAGATGTTGAAAAATCCGTTGCCAAAGTATCTATTGTTGGTGCAGGCATGATGTCCAATGCAGGTGTGGCCGCTAAGATGTTCGAAGCTTTATATGATGTGGGCGTTAACATTAAGATGATCTCTACTTCCGAAATCCGGGTAACGGTTCTGATTGATGAAATCTATGTTGAGAAGGCTATGAAAGCAGTTCATGATAAATTTAGTTTAGCATAAGCAGAGTAAACAGATTATAACAAGCCGGTAACTTTTGGAAATATGTTTTTTGTTAATTTTCAAATGTTATCCGGCTTGTTTTTTTTATAAATTGGACATAATCGGAATTGTGCTTCGAAATTCAGCGGGGATAAATTTATTGCCTTTGGCAATCCGTGTTATAGGATATTTATATCTGATAATCACGGAATTCAATAGTCCGGTATTCAGTGGGGCTTAAGCCATAAATTTTCTTAAATTGTTTTGAAAAATAGTTAATATCTTTATAACCAAGTCGATAGCTGATTTCATAAATCTTCTGATCCGAATATTTAAATAGATATTCTGCACGGGACATTTTAATGATAGTAATATAATCATTAAAATGGATTCCGGCCTTGGTAAAAAAGGTATTGCTTAAATAAGTATTGTTAATAAAGAATCTTGCAGCCAGCACTTTTAATTTTAAATCGGACTCCGGATGGTCTAAAATATATGTAATTATTTCTTTTAGGGTATTGTCATGAACAGGAGGGGCAAGTTTAATAATAAAATGAATCAGATAAGTAATTTTTCTGACATAAAAGGCCTTAAAGGTATCCGAATTTCCTTCATGGATATAATCAATCTTTTCAAAATAGTGAATGTGGGTATAATTAGGCAGCCAGGGGAATTCGTTATACACCAAAGAAATGATGTTGTGGTAAAGTTTTTTAATCATTAAGTCTGCCTTAATCAGATTATCCTTCATTGCTTCGTAGATATGCTCTAAGGTTGTCTGAAATAAAGATATCAGTGTCAGGTCCTTTTCTTTAAAATAATGAATCAGCATCTTTTCTTCAGACTCGGGATAAGACCAGGTTTCTTCTTCCATATCGGAGGAAGTAAGAAGGGCGGGATTGCTGGAAGGTATGGCCTCCAGGTACTTTTTTACCCTTTTTAAAAGGGGTATCAGTTCTTTTTCACGGGCAGGTTTAATCAGATAATCAAAAGCACCAAACACAATCCCCTGGCGGGCATATTGGAATTCGCTGTATTCACTGAGTAATATTACACAGGGGCATAGATTTTCATTTTTAATTTCATGTAGAAGCTGTAAACCGTCTATGATAGGCATTCGGATATCGGTAATCACCAGATCATAAGAAATTTGGCGCAGTAAATCTAAGGCCTTCTTACCGTTATTTGCTTTACCGGAAATTTCAAAACCGGAGGTTTCCCCCCATACATGCATTCTCTTTAATTCCAGTAAAAAGATTTCCCTGTCGTCTACAATCAAAGTCTTATACATTTTGTTACCGCCTCTCAATTTAAAATATCTTCCTGTGCTATGGTAAAGTATATACAGGCGCCTTTTCCCACTTCACCGGTAATCCATACGCTGCCTCCCAGGCTTTCTATCATTTTTTTCACAAGAGCCAGACCCAATCCACTGCCTTCAAAATCATCAACAGAATGCATCCTTTGGAACATTCCAAAAAGATTTTCTGAAAATTTCATATCAAATCCGACACCGTTATCTTTTATATAGAAAACAGGAGTGTTTTCTTCATATTGATAACCTACGGTGATAATACCGGCTTCTTTGCCCCTGGTAAATTTCAGGGAGTTAGAAATTATATTGGTAATTATCTGCTTTATTAAAAAACTGTCACTTAATATAATAGGTATACTACTCTTAAATCGCAGGTCCGTAGAATTGCCTGCCGAATAACTTCCCACAAGTTCATTGAAAACAGACTGGATTAAATTCTTTAAATCAACTGGTTCCTTAATTGGCTCCATTTCTGCAAATTTAGTGTAGTCAAGGAGCTTATTAATCAGAACTAATGTATCACTGCAGATATTCCTGATATTTTCAATGAGTTTCACACCATTTTCATCAATACCGGCTCCATAGTCTTCCAGAAAAATTCTGGCATAACCGTCAATGGCACGGATGGGAGCCTTTATTTCATGGGAGAGACTGGAGTTAAAAATCCTGAGATCGTTAGTCTGTTTTCTGGATTCGGATATTTTGTTTTCTGCTTTTTTTTCTTCTTCAAAAGTATTGATAGTTATCACTCCATAACTTGTAATTGGTCTTTTGCAGCAATTCCGCCTTTAATGGTAAAACTGTTTATAACCGGGTGTTCCCTGTCCTGTAAAGAAATAATGATATAACATAAATTTGGAGCAAAAGCCAGTCGGATATCTTCTTTAGAAGGCCTGGAGGGAGTTGACGGGTGACTGTGGAAATTGCCGATCAATTGCAGATTATTTTTCCGGATTTGGGATATTACCTTAAATTGTTCATTTACATCCATTGAAAAATGTTCCGGACTTTGATCTGTATTCTTTAAATAATATATCTGAGTAACCGTTTTAACATCATCTGTTATAATTCCTGCAAATAAACCGCAGCTTTCATTGGGTAAACCTTCGCTGCAGTAAGCAAATAAATCTTTAATCTGTTCTTCCTTTAATATAATCATATGATTTCCCTCGTATCTATTATTATTTATATCATTTTACCGGTTGGACCAAATATTGATGCCAGAAGAACAATTCATTATAAGCTATAATTTATATATACTGTAATCTTATAGGAATAATATAATTAAACTATATAATGAGCTCTCCTTTCTGTTAATATTAAATATGTTATTTCAGAAAGTCAATTTCTGTGTGAAAAAGCTAAAGATTCTCTGACTAAAACCTAAATATAATCACATTGTCAGAAAAGACATGACATTTTATAATGATAGTTATAATTAGATGATGCTATGGGAAAGGTAATATTTTTCACCCATTTTATTTATGCAGTATCATATCTGCCGGCAGATATGATTTGTGCATGTGGGTTAAGGAGGGAAAACCGTGGATGAACAGGCGTATAAGGAACTGAAAAAAGGCGGCTTTATGAGGCAGATACAGGAAGAAAAATTTTCTTTTCGCCTTAGGGTGGTCGGCGGACAATTAGAAGCGAGGCAAATAGCAAAGATAAGTGAAATAGCGGATAAATACGGACATGGTTATGTGCATATGACCTCCAGGCAGGGAATTGAAATCCCGTTTATTGATTTTAAGGATATCAATGCGGTAAAGGAAGAACTGGCGGAAGCCGGCCTGCAGCCCGGAGCCTGCGGGCCCAGGGTCAGGACGATTACGGCCTGCCAGGGAAACGGCATATGCGGCAGCGGACTGATTGAAACCAGCAATCTGGCAAAAGAATTGGATAAAAAGTATTTTGCAAAAGATCTGCCCCATAAATTCAAAATTGGAATTACAGGCTGCAGAAACAACTGTCTGAAAGCAGAGGAAAATGATCTTGGAATTAAGGGAGGATTATACCCGGAATGGGAATCGGAAGGGTGTACCTATTGCGGCGTCTGCCAGGCAGTCTGTCCTTCCCATAGCATCCGTGTTGATAAAGCAAATAAAAATCTGGTATTTGATGAAGATAAGTGCATCTATTGCGGTAAATGTGTAAAATCCTGTCCCTTGGATAATTGGAAAGGTACGAGTGGTTATATTACCTCCTTTGGCGGTTTATATGGGAATACGATTGCGTTTG
>JAATEU010000176.1 GCA_015655565.1 Clostridiales bacterium | reverse complement strand
TGGGAAGACATCAGTCCAAAGGCTACCCACCTCTTATAAACATCCGGTGTGGAGGTATCTTCAAAACCACCGATATCATGACTCCAGAAACCAAAACCCGACATCGCTAAGGATAACCCTCCTCTTAAACTTTCCGACATGGATTCAAAATCAGACCAGCAGTCTCCGCCCCAATGCACCGGAAATTTCTGGCCGCCAACCGTTGCACTTCTTGCAAATACTACTCCATTGCCTTTTCCGTATTTTTTTTCCAATAAACCAAATACGGTTTTATTATACAGATATGTATAATAATTATGCATTTTAACTGGATCCGCACCATTATAATATACAACGTCCTTAGTTGGAATTCTTTCGCCAAAATCAGTTTTAAAGCAGTCCACTCCCATATCCAGTAAAGCTTCCAGCTTGGAAGAAAACCATTCACAGGCTGCCGGATTGGTAAAATCAACCAAAGCCATTCCCGGCTGCCACATATCCCATTGCCAAACATCGCCGTTGGTTCTCTTTACAAAATATCCGTTTTTCATACCCTCTTCGAATAAAATGGATTCCTGGGCAATATAGGAATTAATCCAGACACAGATCTTTAAGCCCTTTTCTTTCAGGCGTTTTAACATACCGGCCGGATCCGGGAATACCTCCTTATCCCACCGGAAATCAGACCAGTTAAAGCTTTTCATCCAGAAACAGTCAAAATGGAATACACTCAGCGGGATTTCCCTGTCTGCCATACCCTCCACAAAACCGGTTACCGTTGTCTCATCATAATTAGTCGTAAAGGAAGTGGATAACCATAACCCAAAAGTCCAAGGCGGAGGAAGTGCCGGTTTGCCGGTTAAATCCGTATAACGTATAATTGCGTCTTTCATGGCCGGACCGTTAAAAATAAAATAATCCAGGCTTTCTCCCGGAACAGAAAAACCAACCTTTTTAACCATTTCTGAACTTACTTCAAAGGATACCTTGTCAGAACTATTGACCAATACACCATATCCCCGGTTGGATAAATAAAAGGGTATATTTTTATAAGACAATTCCGTTGAGGTGCCCCCATCTTCATTCCAGATATCTACGGTTTGTCCGTTTTTAATAAATGGGGTAAAACGTTCTCCAAGTCCATAAATGAGTTCCCCGACAGATAAATTTAACTGCTCCCGCATAAAGGCATCCTTATTATCCGTTTCATAAGCCAATCCCCTGAAGTCCGTTTTTATATAGGCCAGGTCACGGGACTTACTGGCAGTCAGTTTATATTCCCCGCGATTAAATTGCATTACTGCATTATGTTTATTAACTGTTACATTTAAAGAGCCACTGGAAATTTTATATCCCCAGTCCGATTCTTCAATATTTAAAGCAATATTTTCATCTACGGATAATTCAAAATTTGGTCCGCGCTCCATAACTCCCATATAATGGAATGTCTGAACCCTGAGAACCTCCGGTGCCGGCGCGGATATTTTAACCGTTAAATTAGGCCCGCTTAAGACATCACCCCTGTGATTTATTTTATGGGTAGGTGAACAAAATGTTATACTGTTATTGTTTCTTTTCGTTTCATAAATCTCAGCCGGGCTGAAGCATTCGTTTCTTTCCCTTTGTACCCAACAACCATTACTGAATTTCATAAATATCTCCTTTCTGTCAGCATATTTTATATCTGTTATAATAAATCATAAGCATTCTTAAGATTTATTATAAGCTTAAATTTTAAACAAACAATGTTTTATATCATATCCTCCATGTATTATTGTTTATTAATTATACTAATTAGTCCCTATGATGGCGAAAAAAACCGTAAAAAAGCTTATCCCCCCATACGGACAAATCCCCCCTATGCGGGTCTTTAAGCTTCCGCTCAAAGCATACCCGTATCAGGAGGATTTATTAATCCATATAATAATAGTTAAAACACTTGATTTTAATCGTTTTACCGCTTCTTAAACATTAATTTTTCAAATTCCTCTACCGGAATCGGTTTTGAATACAGATAACCCTGGGCCATATCACATAATACACTTTTTAAAAAATCAGATTGGGTCTGTGTTTCCACACCCTCGGAAAGAACCTTCATATTTAACTGCTTGGCCATACTTATGATACTGGATACGATAATTTGCTCTTCTTTCTGCATTTCACTTTGTCCAAAGAATTCCTTGTCCAGCTTTATGACATCAGTTGCCATATCTTTTAATAAGTTCAGTGAGGAATAACCTGAACCAAAATCATCTATAGAAACCCCAAAGCCCAGACTTCTTAGATTTTTCATAGCCGTTAATGCTGCTTCGGCATTATTGAGGAATATACTTTCCGTCAGTTCCAGCTCCAGCAAATAATAGGGTATCTTATAATCATCCACCAGTCTTTTAATTTCATTCACAAAATTTTCATCATTTAAATGAATCCTGGAAACATTGACTGAAATAGGTACTACCGGCCGGCCGCTTTTTAACCAGGACTTAAGAATCTTACATACTTCCTCATAAATATAAAAATCTAAATTAACAACAAATCCGTTTCTTTCAAACAATGGTATAAAATCATTGGGAGGAATCAGTATATTATCCTCCTTTTTCCACCTGACCAAAGCTTCTGCCCCCACAAGGCTATTATCCCTTAAACCAATCTTTGGCTGAAGGTATACAATAAATTCACCGTTTTTAAGAGCTTGTTCCATGGAATTTGTAATCTCAGCTTCCTGCTTAAGTTTTGCCTTCATGGAACTATTAAAAAACTTACAGGCGGTTTTAGTTAAGTTTTTCATACTTTTTCTTGCAACATTGGCATTATCAATGGCAACCGTAATGTCTTCCGAATTGTCTATTAAAGAAATGCCGCTGGCAATTACAAATTTATTTCCCGGATATTTCGCCCTTTCCATGGTATTGAAATTCTCATTGATTGTCATAATGTGTTTCTTAAGTGTTTCTTCCTCCTGAAAATGGACGACTGCCAAAAAATTATCTTCCGAAATTCTTGATACGCCTATATTTTTCATATCATCACCGGAAATAAGCATTGCAAAATCACATAATATCCTGTCTCCAATATCATATCCCAGTGAATTATTAATATATTTAAATTGCGTAATGTCTGAATAAACAACAGCATATTTTCCATCCGGATTGTCCGCCAATAATTGCCTTACATCCTTTTTAAATTTGTGTAATGTGGGGAGTCCTGTTAATGCATCATAATTCTTAATCCGGTAAAGCTGTTCATTCGCATGTTCCGATGCACGCATTTTTAACAAATAAGATGAAATAATCTTTGTTAACGTAACGAAAGAATCTAATTCGTACTGAGTCCAATCTCTTGGTTTTTCACAATCA
>JAATEU010000606.1 GCA_015655565.1 Clostridiales bacterium | reverse complement strand
TTTTTTTCGTTCGTTTGTCATAAAGAATATTATTTATATAGATATCCCCACTGAAGCATTTATTTTCATTATTAAACCATTGAAGCAACAGTTGGTTCATGTTCTTTAAAATATCTATAATTAACACAATTTCACCTTTATTAATTTGAAATTGGCTATTCGCCAATCCTCCCCCATTCAGGTTCGTTACCTTAAACTGAATATTATCGCTTTTAAACTTCTCTTTCGGGTGTTCGAGATTTAATCTTGAGTATTCAAACAAAATCTTCAGCGGATCTATTTGATTACGCCTCATATTTTTAATAACTTTTACTGCTTTACCGTTTACAAGAAAAATAATCCGGTCTGCATACAGCTGGAGCTTTTCCACCTGGTAGCCCGCGATTATGAATGAAACGCCTTTCTTTTGTAATTTTTCTATAATACGTACCAAGTATACATATTCTTCGTTCGGATAACCCATCAAAATATCATCAATTAAAATAACCATTGCACCCAAAATGTATGCTTTTACAATTTCAATAATATGATGACCTTCTTCTGTTAATTTGCCGACTTTTGTATAAGGTGATATCGTAATGCCCAGTTCTTCAAAATTTTGAATCAGTTGTTTATAAATAGTTCCCCTGTTAAGCCATACTTTCATCTTATTATGTTTCTTAATAACAAATATATTGTCTAAAATAGATAAAATATCAATCAGCGTAGAGCTCTTTTGTAACAAAAAAACTTTTCCCTGATTTTTTAATTCTCTCATATTTCTTTTCTTTTCATTAAAAAAAACACTTCCTTCTGTAGGAATTTCTATACCGCTTAATATATTCAGCACGGTAGATTTCCCGGAATCATGAAGTCCAATAATTCCAAGCACTTCACCTTCATAAAGATTCATGTTAAAATCTTTCAATACCTCAAAATCATCATACCTTTTCATTAAATGAGAAGCTCTGATTATTTCTTTTCTCATATAGTCACCTTATTTTTGCATGTTTTATGTGCACCGGTCCGCAAGAACTGTGACTGAATAGTCACAAGTCTGATTTGTATACTGCCCACAAATTTATTGTACCAATAAAAACGGGATATGTATCTCAACATCAGTTCCTATGCCCTCCAGGCTTGAAATAGCAAGTCCATATTCATCACCATAAAACAGCTGTATGCGCCGGTTAATATTATATAATGCAATCCCATTGCTTTTTTCATTATTTTTAAGATTTTCAACATCTTGTTTCTTAAGGAGATTATTGCAAAGACTATCTAATTGTTTCCTGTTCATCCCTATACCATTATCGGATATAAGCAGATTTATATGATGAATTGTTTTAATAATTTCAATTTTGATATAAGCATTTTTTCTGGTTCTTTCAAACCCATGGACAATTGCATTTTCGATAATAGGCTGCAGCGTAAGTTTAGGAATCAATGCATTTAATACTTCCTGTTCCCGCTCGTCATAAAGGACTTCTATTTGAAACCTGTTATGGAAACGATATTGCTGTATTTTAACATAATTATTGACATTTTCCAGTTCTTCACGAAGGGTTACGACATTGCTCTTTGTGTTAATACTGTAACGGAAAAATTTTGATAAAGCTTCTGTGGTATCAGCTATTTCAGGCATATCATATATTAAAGCCTGCCCTCTGATACACTCAAGCGCATTATATAAAAAGTGCGGGTTAATCTGACCTTGAAGCATAGTTATATCCATATGTTTCTTTAACAGTTCCTGCTCCAGCTCATGATTGAATTTGGATTGCTCCTGGAGCAGTTTTTCCTCTATCCGTTTATTTAATTTTTTTTCCGTGAGAATGAGAATTCTTTTCATAAATCACCCATATATTTTTCTATATTCTGTAGGTTTAATGCCAATGATTTTCTTAAAAACCTTGCTGAAATATCTTGAATCTTCATACCCTGTTTCTAAGGCAATTTCATTAATATTTTTAGAACTGTTTTTTAATAAATCTTTTGCTACTTCCATTCTATAGTTAGCTAAATAATCCGTAAAATTCTCACCCATTTCTTTTTTAAAGATGTTGGAAAAGTATACCTGATTTAAATTTATCACATTGGCGACATCTTCCAATCCAATAGATTTCGAATAATTTTTTTCTATATAATGAATTGCCATACGAATTGGTTTCATATTCATTTTTTCTAAAGAGGCTGCCAAAAACCGCATTGCATCAACCATTGGCTCAATAACACCTTTTTCTAATTCATTGATATTTACAGCATTTTCCATGTTAAAGTTTATCTGCTTTCTTATAAAATCCTCATTGCCAATATCTTCTGCGGCATTTCTGTAATATTCAAAAAATATGCCCTGAACCAGCCGGCAGTCTTCTAATATTTTCAAACAATTCTGAGGATTCTTCGGCAATCTGAATATCCGTTTTAAATTATCTTCAAAATTTTCAAAATCTAAAATTT
>JAATEU010000173.1 GCA_015655565.1 Clostridiales bacterium | reverse complement strand
CACCGGTTATGAGTTCTGTTGCTTTCGTATTTAACATAACTTCAATATCAAGCTTCTCTAAATTCTCCGTAAAATGTTCTACCAGATAGGTGCCTACATCACCGCCTCCGGCCGGCCTGTGGATACGTTTATTGGTCGCTCCTCCGGAAAAGGAAACTTCAGGAAGAGGTGCACCTATGGATTCCAGCCAGTCTATGGCATCGGATGAGTTTTCAGCTAAAACAGTTACTAAATCCCTGTTATTCAGATCATGTCCGCCATTCATCGTATCTTCAATGAAAGTTTCAACGGAATCTTCAATTCCAAGGCTCTCTTGTACTTTTGTTTCCGCAGCATTCATACCACCGCTGGATTTGACGGTATTGCCGCCTACCATAGACATCTTTTCTACTATAATTACATTAGCACCGGCAGATTTTAACTCAATGGCCGCTGTCATCCCTGCACCGCCTGCACCTACCACAACTACGTCAACATCTATGGTTTCCTCTGTTTTTTCTCCCCCGCCGGTTTCTGTTTCTGCCGGAATTAATGAGGCAACGTCTACACCGGCACTTTCAAGTGCTTTTGTGACCGCTTCTATAATTGCATTGCTGGTTATTGTGGCACCGGATATCGCATCAACTTCAACACTTTGTTTTTCAACAATTAATCCGGGCAGGGTTTCAATTGCCGCCGAACCAATACCCTCTGTTTCCTTATCCCCTTTCACTGTAATTTCTTCAATTTTGTCACCGGACAGAACTACCGTTGCCACAACGTCACCGCCCATGCCTTTTGCCGTCCCCTCGTAAGTTCCGGCTTTAAATTTGGCATCACCGGCGGTGCCGGCTGTCTGATTATCTGCCGGTTCCGTACCGTTATTGCCGGAACAGCCGATTAGTGTAAATGCTAACACAAAAACCATTAATAATGTCATTAACTTTTTCATATGCTTCTCCTTGTTTCTTTGATATTTTTTTATCACTCTCAACTATATTTTAAAGGAGAAATCTATATATTTTCTGACTCAATTCTGAATAATTTGTCAGATTTATCAGTATTTTAAGCTTTTGCCTTTTTCCGGAAAAAGTCTGTCAGGGATTTCAAATACAATTGCTGCCCGGCAGGGAGAATTCTGCCGCCTTTTCTATAATATCCTTAATATTTAAGGGTTTTAGAATATAGGCGTCTATTATATTCTTTCCTATGTATTCATTGATATCCTTTTCCAGACATCCTGTCATAACAATGATTTTAATGGCTGGATTTCTTTTTTTCATAAACGCTGCAAGTTCAAATCCATTCATATCAGGTATAGACAAATCTGTTAAAATAATATCGAATTTTTCCGGATTTTTTTTAAATTTTTCCAATGCAGGTAAAGCGTTTGTGAAACATTCCAGTTTCCAGTTTGTAATATTAAGCCCTTTTTTTAAAGCTCTGAGGACTTCAGGTTTATCATCAATTAACATGACCTTTAATTTTTTGTTAATGACTTCCTCATAAACGGTATCTTTCTTTGACTTATTAAGTTTTTTTCTTTCCAGAACCGGAAATATAATTGTAAATGCAGTTCCTTTTCCGGGTGTGCTTTCCACCTGTATTTTTCCTTTATGCCTGCTTACAAGGCGCTGTACCACCGCTAAACCGAGTCCTGTTCCTTCTCCCGGTGCCTTGGTGGTATAAAATGCATCATAAATATTTTTCAAGGTTTCTTCTTCCATACCGCAGCCATTATCCTTTATTTTTAGTTCTGCCTCCCCATTTTCTATATGCTGAAATATAACCTCTAACCTTCCTCCTTCTTCTTTCATCGCCTGATAAGCATTGGTGCAGAGATTTAATAAAATCTGATTAAGAGCACCCGGATTTCCCAGAAGAAAAATCGGCTTGCTGCTGATTTGATAGTTTAACTTAATATTCCCCGGTATTATTTTTTCAATCATCTTCATAGAAGTTTTTGCCGCTGCCGCTCCGTCAAAAGGAAGCATACGTTCTTCCTGAGTTTCTTTACGCACATATGCCAATATCTGCTTGGATAATTCGGAACATCCTAAAGCGGCGGAAGAAATTTCCGCAATTTCTTCCGCAGAATCTTCATCTTTTGCAAACCTTGATGCTAATAAATCACAATAAATGGTAATCGGTGTCATCAGATTATTAAATTCATGGGCAATCGTACCCATTAAGATTCCCATTGTCTGAAGCCTGTCATATTGTTCGGCCCTTTCTTCCTGTTTTTCTAATTTCGATTCTGATTCATACAGCTTTCTTTCATATTTCCACTCCATCTGCATCTGCTGTTTATTTTTCAAGTCTCTGGTTATGTAAAATACTAAAAATCCGAAAAACAGCATAAGAAGAAATCCAACTAAAATGCTCATAGTTAATGTTTGATGCAGAGGCTCTTCTATCTGATCATAATCCATAATAACACTGATAACCCAGAAATCTTCCATTACATTTACCGGTGTGTACCCGATAATTTTCTTTACTTTACCATCCTCAACTTTATCCCACCAATACGACTTAACAAGCTCAGTGCCTGACACTCCGCTAATTTGATTTTCTACCAGGCGGTCAATTCCTTCCGGATTTAAATCCGGATATTTTTTCTTCCGGTCTGTTTTAGAATTAATTCCTATTTGACTTTCAACTCCATGCATTAAGATCATTCCACTGCGGTCTTTTACCGTGCAATACCCATTCTTTCCGATTTGAATAGGATACAGGATATCATCATAAACAGCGTTTAGATTAATACATGCCATGACATAACCTGATAGATAACCCGACAGATATAAGGGCTTATACATATTTAAAATAAAAATACCGTCCTCTTTATACTCGTAGGAACCAAAAACCGATTTCTGCCGGATTTCGATAAATTTTTCTTTCCTTTTAAATTCTTCTTCCGTAAGGTAAACAACTTGTTGCAGATAAGTATTTTCTGTCTCATAATACACCCTAAGTATATTTTCCATCTGATTCTTTAACATATCCTGATTTTCCATATAGTTTAAAATGCCATTAAAATAGAGATCCATATTTTTACGTTTATCTAGAAAAAATGTCTCAAGTCCCCTGGAAGCGGTTTCAGCAGTTGTAATCACCTGTTCTTTCGCCTGATTTACAATTGCATTTTTATGAGTAGAATAAATTACAGCTATGGATGCTATGATAATAAGGATACCCACCAGGGTAATTAGAAATACACCTGCAATTTTACGTTTCAATAAATCCTTGTTCATAAATCCTCCCACCGGTTTTATACAGCACACTAGAGCGTGTTTGAAACATGCTTGTAGCCGGGTCAAAAATTTGCAATGATTTTTCAAACACGTTCTAATACAGTGTTGCATAGATTTCACTTAATTCAGTGCCCGCTATTTACGCCGGTGCTGTACTAGTTATTTTTGAATTACTTTATCAGTATAGCATATAACTTACTTTTTCGGAAACTTATATTAAACTAGAATTTTACTATTCCTGATTTTATTTCCTATACATCGAATTCTATCCGTGATGAAATCAGGCTATTTTATAACAACCCCTTAGTCTTTGGAATGCTCTTCTTTTTTGTGCTTTCCATTAATACTTATGCAGGGGCAAACACAGAAAGGAAATATTTGTAAAAACCCCTGTCTGCTTCCAGGCGTCGTAATCCGATATTGCAGGGAAAAAACCATATGACACTAAAATCTTCCTTCCTGGGTTTGTCCTGCATACATATGAAAAAGAGGATGACAAACTCCTTAAGATTAGTTATAATTACACTTATAACAAACTGCTTTGAGTGTTTAGAAATTTTTGTGAAAGAGAGGGAATAATAAGTCTGTGGGAAAAAATTTTCCTTAACACTTTGGAACTTCCGGAATATAGGAGTTCAAATCATTTGAAGTGTACAGATTACCATAAAACTATGCCTGGTGAACATATTTTAGTAGTAGATGATGAAAAACTCATACAAAAGGCTGTTAAATCCGCCTATAAAATTGAAAATATGGAAGTGACGGCTGTCTCAGGAGGTAAAGAGGCTTTAACCCTTCTAAAACAAAAAAACTATGATTTAATTCTATTAGATATTTTAATGCCGGATATAGATGGATTTGAAGTTGTCCGTACACTGCGCAGCCTACAGATACATACTCCCATCATATTGTTAAGCGGAAAATCAGAGGAATATAATAAAATTTTAGGGCTTGGCCTGGGTGCTGACGACTACATAACGAAACCCTTTAGTGCTGCCCTTTTAATTTCAAAATCCAAAGCCCTTATCAGGCGTAATCAGATATACAGCAATAATTCGGATAAAAATCTGATTGCGGGTCCCTTCTCTTTTAACCCACTTAATTACCGTGCTTACAAGGACGGTAAGGAACTTTCCCTGACTGCAAAAGAACTTTGTATTTTTAAATACTTCCTGGAAAACCCCGGGCGTGTTTTTACAAAAGAACAGCTTTACCGTCATATCTGGCAGCACAGCATTATTGATGATAACACCATTATGGTTTATATAAAACGTATCCGCAGTAAAATTGAAGATAATCCCAGACATCCCCAATATTTAAAAACCATTTGGGGACTGGGCTATCAGTTCGACTGTAGTACTGCATAAAAATCCTCCACTTATCAGTCCAAATCAATTGCACTTGTAGGGCAGCTGTCCCTTGCATTTTCTGCATCCGGCAGCTTATCTTCAGGGATATTTTCCTCAATAGCATGGGCTAAACCATCCTCTCCCATGCTATACACATCCGGGCATAGATTCGTACACAGTTCACAGGATATACAAAGCTCCGGATCTACACTTGATTTCATGTTCATT
>JAATEU010000380.1 GCA_015655565.1 Clostridiales bacterium | reverse complement strand
ATATTCTTGGAGGGAATCAGTTCTTCCTTCTCTACAAGAATGGTATCGGTTTTCACCGCACTGACCAGTGAGGTAAAGGAAACCCTTAATCCGCTTACTATTTTTCCCAAGGTTTCCACTGTAGGAATGGAATCACCCCGTTCAATCTGGCCCAGCATGCTTTTACTGATACCGGTTTGCTCCGATACTACATCCAGGCTCATTTTCCTTGATTTTCGAATACGTTTTAAATTTCTTGCAACATTTTTTGTTATATATTCCATTTGAATATCCACACTGTACCTTTCTATTAACAAAGATTAATAACGGCTACCATGACACATCCGAAGCTTCAGATACTGCCGGACATAAGACCTCCGTCTTTTGAACGGCATTGCACAATCAGGGTTTAAAACCGTTTTTAATTTCATAATATCCAGTTCTCCATAGAGCCGGCTTCCATTTGTGCGTTTTAACGCATAAATTATTTTTATTATATCAATAAATAAATAAAACGCAAGATAAATTTTTGATTTTCTATCCGTATAGATATATTTACCATCTGATTTTTTTCCAAGATTATTCTCAGCCTGTCCAGGCAGACGCCCTTTGTTAGCCAAAACGGATATTCCGGATCCTCTGCCTGGCTTTATCCCATTATGCAGCTTTGCTTATTTTCAGCAGGAACCCTGCCTCCCACTGCAACAGTCCCACTTCCCTGACAGGTTAAAAACAGCGCCTGACATTTTAACATGCCAAGCGCTGTAAAGGTATAACTCATCCGTTATATTTTTTTATCAAAGAACCAGGGAAGGTGCTGCATAAACCCTTGCTTTTAATTCATTGTCCAACAAATAAAGTCCCTTTGGATCTCCTGCAAATAAATCAAATTTCTTAATATTGTCATCTGCATTCTTCTCTTCCTCTCCTTGTTCTTCGATAAACCAGTCAAGGAACTGCATAGTTCTAAAATCCTTATTCTTATAAGCGGTCTCATAAATCGTATTAATCGAAGTGGTTACGAATACCTCATGTTCAAGGGCCAGTACTAACGGATCGCGGTAATTCTGATATTTTTTATCGGGAGCGGAAATAACTGTCAGGATAACGGATTCACTATTATTCAACAGATATTGACGGAATAGCAAAGCATGATCCCTCTCCTCCTGCATTTGAATAAAAAACCAGTTTTCAAAGCCATTTAAACTCTGATCCGCATAATAATTTGCCATATCCATATAAAGATAGGCAGAATAAAATTCTTTGTTAATCTGTTCATTGAGTAATTTTACTACTTCTTGATTTAACATCTGGCATCATCCTTTCATTTGTTTTTTCATATGTGCTCGGATTAAAAAATCCGGACTCCTCCTGATAATTTCATTATATCATGAACAAAAAGCATGTTCATGATCTTGTTGCTCCAATCGGAATTTACAAGTAAGCTTGCAAATTCCTCATTCCGCTTTTATTATATCACATTTTATCTGATTTTATATGTTTTTTATCAAAATTATTATTCTTATTTTACCCTGAAATATGCCCCTATAATCCGGATTGACCAATGATTTATAATTAAAACTCATTTATAATGGGAAAGGGAATATTTATGACTGTTTTTAAGATTATATTATGAAAATAATGCCATATTACCTTTCAATAAAGCATAAGACCATAAAAATATAGAAATACTGAGGGGAGTATATTTTTATTAAGCGTCTGGTCTTATGCTTTATTGAAAACTGATATGGCACGTCCGGTTATTTGCAATAACAGAGCAGTCACCTCAAATAATAATTTGAAACCTGAATATAAATTTCGAGGTAACTATTTTTATATTTACATTATATCCAAGTTTCTTTAATTTGTCAAATATTTTTAAATTTAATTCACAATTTTTTGACTCATATTTTAAAAAAATTTATTTATGCTACTATTTGTGTATAGAAGGGAGTGTTAGCTTGGATATTGGTAAGAAGATCAGAAATTTACGGTTACAAAATAATATTAAACAGAATGACCTGGCCTGTATCATTGGGGTAAGTAAGTCCACTATGTCCAATTACGAACGTAATTACAGCACGCCGGATCCTGATATATTAGTGAAGCTGGCTGATTATTTTAATGTAAGTATTGATTATTTATTTGATTATGAAGATAATAATATCAAAACCGAATTAGCAAATGAATCCTCCAGTTACACTAAAACAAATGCCGTTGTTTTAAGAAAGGATGAAAGGAATGTTCTTTATTACTACAACCGGTTGAGCGACGAACATAAGGATTATATAAAAGGCCGTATGATACAGTTATATTTTAATCAGACAGAATCCTTAAAGGAGGATGATACAGATAAGTAACTGATTCGTTACCGCAAAGTTCTCCTTAAATCATGACGGAATCATATATAAAAGTGCATTACAGATGCTCGCTGCCACATTACTTCCACCCTTCCGCCCCTTTGCAACAATATATGGGACATCCGTTTCCATAATTAATTCTTTTGCTTCCACCACATTCACAAATCCTACCGGTACTCCTATGATAAGCTCCGGTTTGAGCTTTCCTGTTTGAATAAGTTCATAAAGCCGTATCAGCGCGGTAGGGGCATTGCCAATGGCAAATATCAGCTTTTTATCCAGTCCCGCCGCTTTTTCCATACTGACGGCCGCTCTTGTAACCCCATTTGCTTTTGCTTTAGCGGCTACATCTTCATCGGCCATAAAACAATATATTTCACCCCCAAACCCGGTTAAGGACTTTTTATGAATTCCAGCCTTTCCCATATTGGTATCCGTAACGATACACGCCCCATTTTTAATTGACTCAATTGCTTTCTTTACTACACCGGCGGAAAAGCATAGATTTTCCACATAATCAAAATCTGCCGTGGTATGGATCACCCGTTTTATTATGGGTTTTTGTTCCGGATCCAGTTCTGTTTTTAATTCTGCCTCAATCAGTTCAAAGCTTCTTTTTTCTATTTCTTCCGGTAATATGGTATCTGACTGTATTTTCATAGCTCAATTCCTTTTCTTGCTTTTATATTTTTATCATAGGGATGTTTTATTTTCTTTACTTCGGATACATAATCCGCCTTTTCCAGAAACAGGGGAACAGGCTCCCGTCCGGTAAGCACCAGCTCCAGTTCCGTCTTTTTATTCAGAATAAGATTATCAATTTCCGCCCTGTCCACCAGTTGATATTTGTAAGCCGCTGTTATTTCATCCAAGATGAGCATATCACACCGTCCTTCCTTTACCAGGTTAACGGCCTTTTTTAAGTTTTCATTATGAAGTTTCGTAATATCCTCTTTATCCTGTTCCTTCATTGTATTATAAAAACCAAAATCTTTATCATTCCTGATTACGGTAATATTGGGAAGCAGCTTTAAACTGTAAAGTTCACTTACATGCCTTCCTTTTAAAAACTGTAATAATACTACCTGCATTCCGCTGCCTGCGGCACGGACCGCTAATCCGACGGAAGCTGTTGTTTTTCCTTTTCCATCACCGCAGTAAACATGTATCAAGCCTTTCTTCATATACCCTCCTCCAATATCTTATAGATAAAATTCATATCCAGATTTTTTCTGACCGTATCCGCTAAAGTGTCAAATTGCTGCTCCTTATAGGTTTTTATATCAAAACTTCTAACCTGATTATATTCCAAACCTTTTTGTTTGAAAAGAGTTTTAACGGTTCCTTCCAAAAACTCCTCATTGTCAAAGATTCCATGGACATAGGTTCCAAACACATTTTTCAGTATATAGCCGTCTGTTTTTAAATTCCTGCCCGCTCCCGCTTTATTATCATTCCTATCCTCCATAGCGGAAAAGAAATGGCCCACCCCTTTGTCCTTCACACTGGTTATCCCCATGTGAATTTCATAACCTTCGATTTGGATTCCGCTTAATAAAGCCAGTTCACCGTCTGCATTACCTATATTGCCCGATACCCTTGTACGTACCTTTTCTTCTTCAAATACCGTCTCAACAGGCAGAAGCCCTATTCCCTCCATACT
>JAATEU010000527.1 GCA_015655565.1 Clostridiales bacterium | reverse complement strand
TTTGTGCCGGAAGGTGAAGCCGCCCGGCATGTCTGAAAGGTTGAAAGAAAATATAATATATGAAAGGAATGCCACAATTAATTTTTTCAACCTATTTATTTTTGACAATAGAATGCGCGTCTTGTCCGCATTCTGTTGTATGTGGCAGTATCGCAAGCAGGCTTGCGATATGTAATGGGTATAAATATGAAAAACAGAATATATTTATTAACCGGTGCAGCCGGTCTTTTAGGAAGTAATATTTCGCGTCAGTTGATTGAACGTGGGGAAAAGGTGCGGGCACTGGTTTTAAATGGTGACCCTGCAATGAAATATGTACCGGAAGAAGCCGAAGTCGTTTTGGGTGACTTATTGGATAATGCGTCACTGGAGCGTTTTTTTACTGTACCTGATGGTACGGAAGTTATTGTGATACACACTGCCAGCGTTGTAACGCTGAATCCTGACCCCAGTCCGAAGGTGTATGCGGTGAATGTAGACGGAACTCAAAACATTATTAATATGTGTATCAAAAACAAAGTCAAAAAATTAGTCTATATTAGTTCAACGGGAGCAATTCCCGAAAAGCCGGGCAATGAACCCATTAAAGAAGTGGATCATTTTGATCCCAATGCAGTTGTAGGCTATTACTCCGTTACGAAAGCGGAAGCAACACAATTAGTTCTGGATGCCATTAAGAAATATCCGCAGTTGGATGCATCCATTGTGCATCCCAGCGGAATATGCGGACACAATGATTATGCATTTGGTCCGGTGAGCAGCTTTTTGATACAGTATGCAAACGGAGAGATGAGTACAGGCATTGAAGGTACTTTCAACAGTGTGGATGTACGTGATTTAGCTGACGGTGTCATTGCCTGCTGTGATAAAGGCCGCAGGGGAGAATGTTATATTATGGGTAATAACCTGGTAACCATGAAAGAAATGTTCAATATTGTTAACCGGACAGCCGGACTTCAGTATAAACCTGATATGCTGTCGGTTCCGGTAGCAAAATTCCTGGCTAAGGTTATGGCAGTTGTGAGCAGGATTACTGGAAAACCTGCAATGCTGACTGATTTTGCTATTTATAATCTTTCTCGTAATAATAATTTCTGTTATAATAAAGCAGTAAAGGAGCTTGGTTATAAGGTCCGTCCGTTTGAAGAGACAATTTCGGATGAGATTAAATGGTTGAAGGCAGAAGGGAAGATAGGTTGAACAACAAAACAAGAAATTCGCTCTTCCTCCTTCATTACGATTTGAGCCTTGAGCGAAGCGGAAGGAATATGAGTTAATATGAGAAAGATATGTGTTATTACGGGCGGCGGCAGTGGCATGGGGCTTGGAACTGCAAAAATCATGGGAAAGGACCATTATATTATTATATGCGGAAGGACCGTTAAGAAACTGGAAAGTGCAGTGAAGGAACTGAAGGAAGAAGGCATTGAAGTAGAAGCATTTCCGTGTGATGTTTCGGATCATACAAGTGTTGAAAAATTAGCTTTTTATGCAAAAGCCAAGGGCAAGGTAGCGGCAGTGATTCATGCAGCCGGAATGTCGCCTCATATGGGAGACCCGAAGACAATCGTGGAGGTAAATGCACTTGGTACAATTTATGTAAACAATGCATTTTATAAGGTGATGGAGGAAGGCTCATGCATTATAGATGTATCTTCCATGTCTGCCTATTTAACGCCTAAGATTGTGATGCCTGTAAGAAAATATAAATACAGCATAAAAGATCCTGATTATTTCATGAAAAAGATAATGAGAAGCATTAATCTTTATCCGAAAAAAATACGTGCCGGTGTTGCCTATGGAATATCAAAGAATTTTGTAATCTGGTTTGCAAAGCAGGATGCAGCCAGATTTGGTGAAAAGGGAGTAAGAGTACTTTCGGTATCACCGGGTAATTTTGAAACCCCCATGGGAGAACTGGAGAAAGAAGAGGCGGATTCCTATACGAAATTTTGTGCCATTAAGCGTTTTGGGCGTGTTGAGGAAATTGCAAGCCTGTTTGCCTATTGTGTCAGTGAAAGTGCAGGCTATCTGACAGGCGTGGATATTCTTTGTGACGGAGGATTAGTGGCATCGGGTGTAAACCCTCTGATGAAAAAATAAATAATAAATTTCCAAAAGAAGGACAAACAGCAAAGGCCCGGTACGTTTCTTTTTGAAATCTATTGAATGATAAAGAATGCTTTTCGAGGCTGGAATATAGATAGGAATTCCAGCCTTATGTTGAAGTGAATGAAGATAACATTAAACGGAAGGTGTGGCATGAACAGATTAACCAGATATATTAGAAAAGATTTTCGGAATAGAATAGCGGTATATATTATTCCTTTTGTCATTACTATTATTATGATTATTTCCATGAGCTGTTATTATACTTTTTATTCTGCATTTAAGCAGGAAAAGCTGAATAGTGCCCAAATCCTAATTGATCAGATTGGAATGCAGTTTGATGCCAGATTCAAGACTGTGAAAACACCAATGTCTTATATCACTATGAATCAGACAATGGAAACAGCTATGAAAAGGTATCAAAATATGAGTATACAGGAGAAATATTATTTGGATAAAGATATGACTGAATATCTGAGTAATATTGATGCGTTTATTGATTATGTAACAGATATCATTATAGTAGGTAATAATGGATATACCTTTAATCTGCCTACAGCATTTCGTTTGGATCATGAAAAGTTCAGTCAGAATAAAGATTGGGTTGTACAGTATATGAATACAAATAAAACTCAATTCTATTATACCTTGGTTCATCAGGCTGATTATTATGAACAGATGGGAACCAGTAAAAAAGTGGTATCGGTTTTACTGCCCATTATGTACCAGGGTACCAATTATGGTTTTATACAGGCAGATTTGGATTATGAAGCCTTGAATAAGCAATTATACAAAGTATACAGCCAGGAAGAAACCAGTATTTCAATTATAGATCAGGATGGAACCATTATATTTGATAAAGAAGACAGTATGCTGAATCAACAGCTGGCAGTCAATATCAAAGAAAATATACATGATAATCAAGGATCCTTTACAGTTAAAACGGATGGAAAGGAGATGCTGGTAGTCTATCAGAAGCTGGACATTACCAATGGATATCTGGTTGCCCGGATATCATATTCAGCAATATTTGAAGTCAGCAACAAAGTACTTAAGATTATATGTACTATTATTTTACCGATTGCGATAATTTTAGCTGTTCTTTTTTCCGTAGGAATTTCTGATCAGATTCGAAAACCTTTGAATGAACTGTATGAAAGAGTTGGACAGGTGGATATTAAAAACTATGAATATTTGGAAAAAGACTATGGGGTTGATATTATCAACAGGTTAGGCGAACAGTTTGAGGATTCTTTTGTAAAAATCAAAGAATTGATTGAAGAAGTCTACATAGCGGATATCAGGCATAACAATGCCCAGTATGAGATTCTGCAAAAACAGATTACGCCACATTTTATGTATAATTCCCTGCAGTTGATTAAAACGGAAGCACTGATTTCAGGCAATAAAGAAATTAGTGAGATAACAACTGTATTTTCTAATTTATTACGTTATTCTTTTGAAAAAGATGTGAAGTGGGTAACGGTGGAGCAGGAGAAAAGCCACATAATTGATTATCTGAATATTTATCATAAAAGGTTTCCTAAAAAATTTGAATATCAAATATCTATTGACAGGCAAATCTTACAGAAGGCTATGCTGAAATTGATATTGCAGCCTTTTGTAGAAAACAGTATTAAACACGGTCTGAAGGATATTTCCGAAGGAGGTATTATAAAAGTAAATGGCTATTTATATGAGAATGATATTTACTTTGAAGTCATTGATAACGGAATAGGAATTGATTCGGAAAAGATAAAAGAAATAGAGTATCAATTGAATGATAATGAAAATACAATTGACAATGTGGGCTTAATCAATGTGCATCAAAGGATATTAATTGGGGATGGTAAGGAGTATGGAATTATAAAAATTGAGAGTGTTCCATATAAAGAGACAAAATTTACAATTAAAATCAGAGGAAATGAACATGTATAAAATTATTTTTATTGATGATGAAATCAGTACGTTAACATTTTTAAAATATGCTTTGGATTGGAATAAATTACAAATTGAAATCTGCGGAACGGCTGAAGACGGAGAAGAAGGGCTTGCATTAATTGAAAAGGTGAATCCGGATATTATCGTTACGGATATCAAGATGCCTAAGGTTACAGGCTTGCGGATGTTAGAGCAACTTCGTGAAGAAAAGAAAAATGTGAAGGTAATTATGCTTTCAGCCTATGCGGATTTTGAATATGCCCGTGAAGCAATTAAAAGGAATGTAAGTGATTATTTATTAAAGCCGGTAGATGAACATAAATTGGAAGAATTGATTGTGAAATTAGTGGAGGAATTGCAGCAGCAAAATAATTATGAAAATATATTCCAGATAGAAAAGATGGAGAAAAGGCTAAAACGTATAATTGCAGGAACAATTCAGGAAGAAGATTCCGGTGAGAGCCGGAAAGAGTTTGCGAGGATTTTTAAAAATGCCGATATATGCTATTCCTGCTGTATCGCAGATAATAGTTATGTAGAGGAGCCGGAATTTACATATGAGCA
>JAATEU010000025.1 GCA_015655565.1 Clostridiales bacterium | reverse complement strand
TGGTCGATTGAAAAGGTAAATTACACTTTGTAAAAGTAAATTCCGCATCCCCCAGGTCGTACTGAAAACTGCAAATATGAAATTTAAGAAATTCATTTAAACTAGATGTTTTTTATCCCATTTTGTTGTAGAATAAGACTATCAAGAGCATTTTCACCCTAAATTTGAGCATAGTAACCGGGAGTGAAATAAAACTGTTTTTTTTGAAAATGTTAATTCCACCCCTGTCTTTACCGTGTGAAGTTGTAGGTGGGTGGCGCCTCTTGTTTTTGATTATTTTTTAAGAAGTGATGGGTGTAACGTTACTTCATCTGGCGGGATGAGGGTTACTCCCATCTTTCTTAATATTTCTTCCTCATATAATACTGCAAAAATCCCGTAAGGTGTTTTATCACCAAGGTTTTTCCGTCCGTAGGAATTAATATGATTCATCATGAGATTAATATCATCCTGCGTATAGATATCAAGCGTTTGTCCTTTTGGAATGATACGGCGGATCAACTCATGATTATTTTCAGCAGCACCTTTTTGGAAAGGAGCAGACGCATCACAGTAAAATACGTTTGTCCTACGATTTTCCTGTGCATCGAATTCAATGGCTTTGGGATTGGAGAATTCACTGCCATTGTCTCCAAGAAGAACTTGAAACAATTCGCTGAAAACATCTGGCCTCAGTTCCATATATAGCTTGTTTATAATATCAATAACGGACTGTGACGTGTTCGCATCCCTTATAAATGCGAGCATAAGCTGGGGGATGGTAAAATGCAGGGTCAATAAGACTCTGCCACCCTTCGTGCCCTCAACGGAATCCATTTCCACAACCGGTAAGCAAAGATGATTTTTCATAAAAGCCTCAAAGTCGGCATAAGTGCGTCCGATACGGCAAGCCTTATCCACTTTATAAACCTTTTTAGGTCTTCTCCTGCTCATGCGGACCTTGCGTGGCATATCAATGTTTCTTGCTGAGAATATGCTATAATCCACATAGTTATAGAGAGTCCGCTCATCATACATGATTTCATCCCTGTGGTTAATGCAAATGTTGTGAAGAGACTGTCCCTTTTTTAATAAAGGACTGATGATGGAATCAATCCTTTCGGCCTCCGTTTCAGTAAGCTGTATTCCCTGACGGGATTCTGACCTGACCGTCTCGTATTCTTTCTGGGCATCCGATGCTGTATAAAGGCGTTTTTCAAGAGTGCAGTTTCTGCGCATACTGCAGCCATTGCAAACATAAGGAGATTTGCTCAAATGCTTACAGACTTCTTTCTGGTAGACGATACAGCTCGTTGTACAGGACGTGGAAGCACAGAATTTGCATACCCGGGTTTTGCAACCGGGCTTACCGCATATATTTGTTGCAGTGCAGGAGTTACGGCTGTTGCAGTCATTAAAAGGTCTTCCGTAAGCGCCTGAACTTTTATAACAAAGATGGCTTTTAACCTCTTTGGCAATGGTAGTGGGATCCTTTGATAACTCCCTTCCAATACCTTTAAAGGATATCCGATTGTTTAAGTGCTGCTCAATCATTACTCGTTCAGAAAGTGAAAGATGTTTGTTCTTAATTCATATGTACCTCCCTAAGAGGCACCACCAAGAACATCATAACTTTTTGAAAGAGTAACTTCCATATTTACTTTTGAAATAGTAATTTCCACACTTGGATGATGGAGGGGTGGAATTTAATTTTTCAATCGAGGATGTAAAAAACATCTCTATTTTATTATAACTCTCTCTTGAATTCATCACGCTAAAATGCTATACTGTCAAAGTATAAAAAACAAATGTCTTTAGTATAAAGTATTTGAGAGGAGAAAGTTTAATGAAACGTAAATTGTTAGCGGCAACACTTTGTTTATATTTTGCTGCAAGCCTGCTCACTGCCTGTAGCAGCAAACCTGCCAGCGGCGGCGGAGGAGGTAACGTAATTAAAATCGGTGTCTTTGAATCACTTACCGGTGAGAATGGAGGGGGAGGTTTTCAAGAGGTATTGGGCATACGTTATGCCAACGAAATATACCCCACTGTAGAAATAGGCGGTGAAACCTATGATATTGAGTTAGTAGAAGTTGATAACAAAAGTGATAAAACTGAGGCTGTCAGCGCGGCACAAAGCTTAATCAGTTCTGATGTTAAAGTTATACTGGGATCCTATGGATCCAGTGTTTCTATTGCAGCCGGTGATTTCTTTGCAGAAGCAGGAATTCCGGCAATTGGAGCTTCCTGTACGAACCCGCAGGTCACACTGGGAAACGACTACTACTTCCGCGTATGCTTCCTGGATCCATTTCAGGGTACTGTAATGGCTAACTACGCCTATCAGGAGAATGCAAAAACGGCAGCAGTTATTACACAGCTTGGTGATGATTATTCCTCCGGTCTTGGCAGCTACTTTATATCCGCTTTCACTTCACTTGCAGGCGAGGATGCCATAGTAAATCAGGAACAGTTCCAGACAAACCAGACTGACTTTAAGGCAATCTTAACCAATGTTAAAGCGTCCAATCCGGATGTCATATTTGCTCCATCTTCAATCGCAACTGCTCCGCTTATTATTAAGCAGGCCCGTGAGCTTGGAATCACCTGTCCGATTATGGCCGGTGATACATGGGAGAATTCAACGATTATCGATAACGCAGGGGAATATGCAGAAGGCGTCGTTCTTTCTACTTTTTATGATGAAGCAGACCCTGCAAATGATGAAGCGGCTTCTTTTGTTACCGATTTCAAAGAATATTTAAAAGAGAATGAGCAATCTGAAATAATACCTGCCGTATCCGCACTGGGATATGATGCCTACTTAGTTGCAATTAAAGCAATTCAGCAGGCTGACTCTACGGATTCGCAGAAAATCCGTGATGCTATTGCAGACCTGCAAATCGACGGTGTTACCGGTTCTATTTCCTTTGATGAGAATGGTGATGCCAATAAAAATATGGCCTTTATCAAGACTATAAAAGACGGCGCTTTTCAATTTTTAAAGACAATCACAATAGAAAACTAATGCTATTGGGATTTACCCGTTGTTTTTGTACCTATTAATGAGACTGCCTTTCGCCATTTATGAGGCAGTCTCTGTTCTGTTTCAGCAATATGAACTACTTTGTTACAATAGATAAAATGAATGTTTTGGAGGACATCACATGACGTTATCAACTTTTTTCCAACATGCCTTAACAGGTATATCGCTAGGCGGTTCTTATGCTTTGATAGCCGTTGGATATACCATGGTATATGGCATTCTCCGCCTGATTAATTTTGCTCACGGCGATATATTTATGATGGCCGGATATTTTATGATTTTTGCTATGGCAAGCCTGCCATGGCAGGCTGCAATCCCGCTGGTATGTATCATAACTGTCATTCTGGGAGTTGTTATTGAACGCGTTGCCTACAAGCCCCTTCGAAGCGCACCCCGTATGTCTATTATGATCTCAGCAATTGGCGTATCCTATTTACTACAGAATCTGGCGACCTATCTGTTTACCGCGCTTCCACATGCGTATCCGGAGATACCTTTTCTAAAGAAAATATTCAAAGCAGGTGATATTTCAGCCTCTTTGGTTACTTTTATAACGCCTGTACTAACTATTCTTCTGGTAATCGGTCTTATGTTCTTAATCGGCCACACCAAAACCGGTATGGCAATGCGCGCCGTATCCAAAGATTTTGAGACTGCCCAATTAATGGGAATCCGTATTAACAATACCATAAGCATTACCTTTGCAATAGGCTCTCTTTTAGCGGCAATCGGTTCTATTTTGTATTTTACGGATCGTATGTCAGTGACTCCTTTCAGCGGTACCCTGCCCGGCCTGAAATGCTTTGTTGCTGCGGTTCTCGGAGGAATCGGCAGTATACCCGGAGCAGTCGTAGGTGGTTTTATTATCGGTATCAGTGAAACCTTACTGGTTTCTCTTGGATACTCCACTTTTAGCGACGCATTTACTTTTGTACTGCTGATTGTAATTTTACTGTTCCGCCCAACCGGTTTGTTTGGTGAAAAAAATATAGACAAAGTATAGGAGAGGAGCTCGTATGAAGACATCAAAAAAAATAGTATTATCGGTTATTTCTTTCGCCCTTATTCTTGCCTTACTTTTCTATCTTGAAGGGCATAAAGCCCGGTATGGTATGGCATATACCGTCTTACAGAAGGGATTTATTCTGGCAGTGGTCGCGGTTTCTATGAACCTGGTAACAGGATTTACCGGCCTTTTTTCTTTAGGGCAGGCAGGTTTTATGGCAATCGGCGCTTATGTAACAGCAATTTTTCTCATTCCTGTTAATAACATTAATGAGATTTATTATATCAGTGGTGTTTCACCGGTGATTACAGCCTTTAAGACCTGGATTGAAACTTTTCCCGCATGGATGCAGGCATTGATTCCTTATGGTGCATTGGCTGCCGCAGGTTTGGCCGCCGCATTATTTGCAGCGTTAATTGGTTTCCCTGTCCTGCGCTTAAAGAGCGACTATCTTGCTATCGCTACACTCGGGTTTTCCGAAATTGTCCGCGCAGTAATATCAAGTCCACAGATGGATACCATCACTAACGGTTCTTACGGTTTGAAAAAGATTCAAGGCTTTTCTTCCTTGTTTCAGACTTTTTTAATTGCAGCAGTCTGTATCTTATTAATGGTTCTTTTAATCCGCAGTACATA
>JAATEU010000209.1 GCA_015655565.1 Clostridiales bacterium | reverse complement strand
GTTTATACCAATAATGTGCCTTCCGGTGCCTTCCGCGGCTTTGGGGTAACCCAGACCATGTTTGCAACGGAATGCAATCTGAACTTGTTGGCGGAAAAGGCAGGCCTGGATCCTTATGAAATGAGATATTTGAATGCCATACGTCCCGGGCAGTCCCTTCCCAACGGCCAGATAGCGGATGAAGGAACCGGTTTCGTAGAAACCTTGGAAGCAGTTAAGGAAGAATACTATAATCATTATAATTATGCGGGAATTGCCTGTGCGATTAAAAATGCCGGAGTAGGTGTCGGTATTCCGGATACGGGAAGGGTCCGGTTAAAAATTGTGGACGGAAAAGTATCCTTAAGGACCAGTGCTGCCTGTATGGGGCAGGGTATCGCTGCAACAATGCGGGCAATTTTATGCGAAACTACCGGTTTAAAAGCAGCCGATGTCATTGTTGCAAGGCCGGATACCGGTATTACGCCCAACTCCGGAACCAGTACGGCCTCCAGACAGACGGTGATTACGGGGGAAGCAACCAGAAGGGTATCCCTCCGGTTAAAAAAGGCATTATCGGAACACTCCTTAGCCGAACTGGAAGGAGAAGAATTTTACGACGAATTTATAGGTGTAACGGACCCTATGGGTTCGGATAAACCCAATCCTGTCAGTCACCTTGCCTATGGATATGCTACCCAGGTTGTTATTTTGGGTACGGACGGTAAATTAAATAAAGTGGTGGCTGCCCACGATGTGGGCCGTGCAATTAATCCGGGCAGCGTGGAAGGGCAGATTGAAGGCGGTGTTGTTATGGGATTAGGGTTTGGTCTTACGGAAAACCCTAAAATTGAAAACGGAAAACCTACGGTAAAATTTGGTACACTGGGATTATTCCGGGCAACGGAGGTTCCGGAGATCAAAACAATATTAATTGAGAAAAATAAGGCTGAATTAGCTTATGGAGCAAAAGGTGTTGGGGAAATACCCCTTATCCCCACTTCACCGGCAGTACAGGCGGCTTATTACAAGTACGATGGTAATTTCAGAATTTCCCTGCCCTTAGAAAATACCCCCTATAATCGATCGGCTAAATGACTAAAAATTATCAATAATTAAAATGAATTATATTAATATTAATACTTGTTATTCAAAAAAGTATCTGTTATAATAACCAGCATGTAAACTGCATAGCAGGTACTTTTGGCTGGAAGTATTGCTTATTACAAAACAAAGACGTTTGTATGATTTATTTATTATACAAACGTCTTTGTTTTTATTATTTTGATTGATTAATCAGTAAAACCGCATTTCATTTGCTTGTAATTTTATTTCATATAATATGAGCAGAAAATATTAACACGTAAATTAAAGGAGGATTTTATGAAAAAAATGTCAATGAAAAAGTTTTTAAGCATGGTAATGATTTTTATCCTTGCAACTGCCATGTTTGCCGGCTGCAGTTCTTCCGGCAAAGATGATACGAATGCGGGAACCGGGACGGAGGGTGCCAAAACAACAGAAACAACAGGGGAAGCAGCGGGATCAACAGACGCAGCTTCAGCAGAAGATACCGCTGATGATATAATTGCAGCTTATATTTATGACGGTGAAATTGGTGACGGCGGTTATACACAAGCCCATGACGATGCCAGAAAAATGGTGGAGGAAATGGACGGCGTATCTACTCTTTATATTGAAAGTGTTTCAGAAGATACCGCAGAAGTAGAAAAAGTTTGTGAAGATTTTATTGCACAGGGTGCAGATATTATATTCGGAACCAGTTTTGGTTTCCAGGACGGTATGAAAGAATCAGCCGATAAGCATCCGGATGTAATTTATGAACATTTCTCAGGGTATTATTCCGGTGATAACTATGGTACATACTTCGGAAAGATTTATCAGATGAGATATTTATCAGGTATTGTTGCGGGTCTGCAGACGGAAACAAACAAAATCGGTTATGTAGCGGCCTTTGCTATTCCGGAAGTAATCCGCGGTATTGATGCTTTTGCCCTTGGTGTTAAATCCGTAAATCCGGATGCAACTGTTGAAGTAACCTGGACCAGTACCTGGAATGATGCAGCAAAAGAAAAAGATGCGGCAACTGCTTTAGTTGACAAGAGATGTGATGTTATTGCACAGCACCAGAATACAACAGGTGCCCAGACGGCAGCAGAAGAAGCAGGTGTCTGGGGTATCGGTTATAACAAGGATATGTCTTATGCAGCACCTGCCGCATCTTTAACAGCACCTGTCTGGAATACCGGTATATACTGTAAAAAGGTAGTTCAGGCAGTTATGGACGGAACCTGGGCATCCAGTGCTTATTTCGGACCGGCATCCGATGGAGTTGTTGATTTAGCACCATTATCCGCGAATGTTAAAGAGGGTATTGCGGAAATCGTTGAAGCAAAAAAAGCAGAAATCCTTGCGGCAGGAGATAATGACAATATTTTTGTCGGACCCTTATATGATAATCAGGGTAATTTAGTGGTTGAAGATGGTGTAGCAATGACGGATGAAGAAAAGCTGTCCATGATGTGGCTGGCTGACAATGTTATTGGTTCTGTTGAATAAATCCGGTTCCAGGGACATGATTCCGGTTCCTGGAATATAAGTTACAATAAGTTTTAAAAAAGGGGCTGTCGCATGATTTCATCCGTAAGTTAAAATTGTATGAGATTTGTAACAGCCCTTTTTACAATAAATTAGAAATCAATTAAGATAATTGCAGGGTGTAAGATTTACGGAATTCTTAGACTATGCAATTATCTTAATACGCAAATCTTGCAGTAGGAGTAAACCATATGGGAGCAAACTTAATAGAAGTAAAAGGTTTAACAAAATGTTTTGATACCGTAGTTGCAAACGATCATGTGGATTTTGGTGTAAAAGCCGGCGAAATTCATGCATTGCTGGGCGAAAACGGTTCTGGTAAAAGTACTTTAATCAGCATGCTCTCCGGAGTTTATACACCGGATGAAGGTACAATATTTATTCAGGGTAAAGAGGTGCGTTTTAATTCTGCGAAAGATGCAATTTCAGCCGGTATCGGTACCATTTATCAGCATTTAAAATTAGTTGAGGCCATGAGGGCAAAGGATAATATTGTGCTTGGCCAGGAAAAAAAATTATTTAAATCTTATAAAAAAATCCTTTGCAAAGCGGAAGAAATCAAAGCAAAGTATGATATTGACGTGGATTTGGATAAATATGTATACCATATGACCGTAGGGGAACGGCAGAATCTTGAGATCATTAAGGTAATGAACCGGGGAGCGAAAATTCTCATATTGGATGAACCGACAACGGTTTTTACTACCCAGGAAGCAAAGAAATTATTCCGGGTTATGACTAAAATGAAAGAACAGGACTGTGCCGTAATCTTCATAACCCATAAATTAGATGAGGTTATGGCAATAGCAGACCGCATTACTATTTTGCGCGGAGGTAAAACCATAACGACAATTAACAGAGCTGATGTGGGTAATCCGAAAGAGCTGACGGAATTAATGATGGGTGAACCCCTGGATTTGTCCATAAACAGGGAAAAATGCAAATTCAAGGAGACTTTACTGGAAGTAAAAAATCTTGTTGTAAAGAGTAAGGATGGAATTAAGAAGATTAATCATGTTAATTTTCATATTAAAAAGGGTGAAGTGCTTGGCGTTGCAGGAATTGCAGGCTGCGGACAAAAAGAACTCTGCGAAGCGCTTGCCGGAATCCGTAAAGTGGATGGCGGTGAAATTATGCTGGATGGAAATAATATATCCGGCAGGAATGCAAAATATAGGGACAGTAAAGGGCCGGGGATTAACTTTATTCCGGAAGACCGGCTTGGTATGGGGCTTGTGGGCTCCATGGATATGATAGATAATTTATTGCTAAGGGACTATAAAAAAACAAAAGGTTTATTTGTAAACAGGAAAGCATTGGTTTCAAAGGCAAAAAATATGATTGGGGAGTTTGAAATAAAAACTCCGGGTATTCATTTCCCAATCCGGTATTTATCCGGCGGTAATATTCAAAAAATATTACTTGGAAGGGAGCTTAGCTTAAATCCCGGATTATTAATTATGGCATATCCGGTAAGAGGTCTGGATGTGAAAACGGCATATGCTATTTATGATATTATAGCCAGAGTAAAGGAAAAAGGTACGGCTGTTTTATTTATTGGTGAAGACCTGGATATACTGATGCAGATATCGGATCGGATCATGGTACTTAATAATGGTGAAGTAACCGGTATCCTGGAAGCGGAAAAGGCAACCAGGGAGGAGATAGGTTTAATGATGGTTGGTAATGTAAAGGGTGGTGATGAATATGCACATGCAATTAGCTAAAAGAGGTGTTATTTCGAAGAAAGAAGCAATATTGATTAAAGTAATTGCAATCCTGTCGGCTGTTACCATAGTAGGCATATATTTAATAATTTTGGGCTACAATCCCTTTGCAGTATATGGCTCTATGGTAAAGGGCTCATTTATAACCGTATATAATTTTAGTGAAACCGTAAAAAAGGCCATTCCCATATTAATCTGTGCGCTGGGGCTGGGAATTGCCTTCCGGATGAACTTCTGGAATATTGGCGCGGAAGGACAGATTTTATTTGGGGGATTTGGTGCAGCGTATATTGCATTAAATTATACTTTTTTACCGAAACCTGTTTTATTATTGCTTATGTTATTGGCAAGTATTCTATGCGGTGGTTTTTGGGCCTTTATTCCGGGATTTTTTAATGTGAAATGGAAGACCAATGAAACCATTGTAACCTTAATGATGAATTATATCGCCCTTAAGTTTATTACGTACTTACAATATGTTGCCTGGAAAGATCCCAAAGCAATGGGTTTTCCTAAAATAGCAAATTTTGATAAAAAGGCACAATTACCTTCCCTTTTTAGTATCAATATAGGCTGGGTCATAGGGCTTATCCTGCTTGTATTCGTATATATTTTTATCCGGTATTCTAAAAAGGGTTATGAAGCAAATGTAATCGGCGAAAGCAGAGAAACTGCGAAATATGCCGGAATCAATATTAATAAATCCATGCTGTTTTCTATCTTTTTAAGTGGTGCAATCTGTGGTATTGCCGGTTTTGTCCAAACCTCGGCAGTCAGTAAAACCTTATCAACATCCATTACCGCCAATGCCGGTAATATTGCAATTATCGTAGCCTGTATC
>JAATEU010000145.1 GCA_015655565.1 Clostridiales bacterium | reverse complement strand
ATTAAAATAGAAAAGAACTATGTAGGAAATAACTGCCTGCATTTACTTGCTTTAAAACTGGCTTCCACAGGCATTGTAATGGCGGCGGCTCTTTTTGGGCTTTCGGGCGGTATGGATATACCTGTCATGCTTATGCTGTCCGTATTTTCTTTTGTACTATTTGGACATGCGGAACAGGTGAATAATGCCACTCATGTTCTAAATATGATTGATGCTACAATGGATAAAGTGGAGGAGATAAAAAATTCCAGATTTATTGATGCCGGCTGTAAAGATATCAAACTGCAGAAATATGATATTATATTTGATCAGGTAACTTTTGCCTATGACAGGCAAAATGTATTAAACCGGGTTTCTTTTGAAATTCCGGAGAATACAACAACAGCAATTGTCGGTCCTTCCGGAAGCGGAAAGACTACCATATGCAGTCTCCTGGCAAGGTTTTATGATGTAAACGGCGGCAAAATAATAATAGGTGGAACCGATATTAAAAAAATGACCTGTGACAGTTTATTGTCAAACATCAGCATGGTATTTCAGAAAGTATATTTATTCCATGATACAATACTTAATAATATCCGGTTCGGAAAGCCCGGGGCCGGTATGGAAGAAATTATGGAAGCGGCGAAAAAGGCCTGCTGCCATGAATTTATCATGAACCTGCCGGAGGGATATAATACTGTGATTGGGGATGGAGGCTCCACCTTATCAGGCGGGGAAAAACAGCGTATCTCCATTGCAAGGGCCATGTTAAAAGCCGCTCCCGTTGTTATTCTGGATGAAGCCACGGCAAGTGTGGACCCGGAGAATGAACATGAGATACAGGCAGCTATCAGTGCCCTGGTTAAAGGGAAGACCATAATTATCATAGCCCACCGTCTGGCAACAATCCGGAATGCCGACCAGATTCTGGCAGTTGATCAGGGGAAAATTGTCCAAAGAGGTACTCATGATCAGTTAATAGAAAAAGAAGGCGTATATCGGAGATTCATGAACATCCGCAGCAAGGCGGAAGGCTGGAGTATTGGATAGAAAACATGGCAATGAATGCTATTGGGGCTGCTTATAAATAGCATAATTCACTCTATTGAAAGGATTTGGTGTATTATTTACACCAAATCCTATAGTCAGGGTTTATTAAAGCTATTTGCAGGCAGCCCCATTTTCTTTACCTGCTGTTTTAATTTTTAAAGAGACTGCATAAATTCACTTCTGACTGCACTGATCTCATTTGAGTTTGCAGGATTGGAGGGTTTATAATAACCTTTCTGCTTGGCAGCCTGATATATTTTTAGTTGCCTTTGTTCATCCTGATCTCTCATTTTCTGAAAAGTCTGTCTTAATTGAGTATTATCTGTTTCTGAAATAACACTTGCATAACCTGTTAAACTGCCTTTAATCATTGTCAGATAATCGTTTACAATATCTTTTTCGTTCATTTTAATTTTCCTCCTTATTGCAAAAATGTCATGAGTTTTTGCTTATTTTGTTTTGCATCCTGGGCATCATCTTTTAACATCTGAGAAATTTCCTGATCCGTACATTGCGATGATAAGGACTCTAATTTATTTGCTATTGTTTCATGAGCTCCTATCAAATGCCTTAAATTTTCCAGTTCAATAAGACTGATCTGTTGTGCCATATTTTTTTCTCCTTTCAGATATTTGAGTACTCTCGGAACTTCCGTAAACTGTTTATACTGAAATTTTAGATGCTGATAGACAGAAAATGGTTTAAGCCTGGATTCAGCATCTAAAATATTTTCACAGCCTGGGATTTTTTCAGTGAGTTCTCATATTTATCATGATTATTATTACTCAATTCATAAAAAATATTTATTAGATTTAAATAATTCGTAAATTTAATAGGTATAAAGAGTTTTTGCAACACCTTTTTGCTTTCTGGAATTCTCCATGGAATTTATCTTATACCACCCTGAAAAAGTAAATGGTTAAAAATCGAAAAAACGCACAAAATACAAAAAAGCACAAGGATATTATTGACAATAAAACAGGAATGGGTTATTATGTATATGAAAATAGTTTAGGATAATGTTTTCGTATACATAATATATAAAAAATATGAAGAGAGGTTAAGGATGAAAGAAAAAATATTAATAATTGGAAGCCTTAATATGGATATTGTGGTTTTATTAAAGAATATGCCTAATATAGGAGAAACGGTATTAGGAAAATCCCTTTCCTATATTCCGGGAGGCAAAGGAGCCAATCAAGCCTGCGCAGCAGGAAAATTATCAGGTGATGTGGCTATGCTGGGATGTGTAGGCAATGATGAATTTGGCAGACTGCAAATATCGAATTTAAAAGATGCAGGTGTGAATGTATCTAAATTAAAGACAACTAATAAAAAAACCACAGGAACAGCGATTATCCATGTAAATGAGTCGGGAGATAATAGTATTGTTGTCATTCCGGGTGCTAACAACGAATGTGATATTGAGTATTTAAAAGAAAATGATGATTTGTTTCAATGGTGTGATTACTTGATTCTGCAAATGGAAATACCTTTTGATTCTGTAGTGTATAGTATTAAAAGAGCAGGCGGACTGAAGAAAAAGGTAATTTTAAATCCGGCACCGGCACCGGATGAATTGCCGGAGGATATATTAAAAATGCTGGATTATATTACTCCAAACGAAACAGAATTAATGAAGCTTACGGATTGTGTATGTGATAATTTGGAGGATTATATAAAGGCTTCCGGAAAACTCTTAACAAAAGGAGTAAGAAATGTATTGGTAACGTTGGGAGAGCAGGGAGCGTTATTAGTAAACGGAAAAACAGAAAAAGTTTATCCTGCCAGAAAAGTTGACAGCATAGATACAACAGCAGCAGGAGACTGCTTTAATGCGGCATTTGTTGTGGGACTGGCTGATAGCAAAGATGTAGAACAAGCGATTCATTTTGCAAATATTTCATCGTCTGTTGCGGTGACCCGGAGGGGAGCGCAAAGCTCACTGCCGGCCAGAAGGGAAATTGAGGATATAATGGGTGATTTATAAAGTGAATTTTATTGAAGGCATGACTGGCGGAAGTGTAAAAGTATGAGAATATAAGTTGGAACCAGGAGTAAAGGAGCATTGGCAATGAAAGCGGAATATATTGAAAAAATTTATGCGGGATGGCTGGCCAAAATAATCGGCATCCGGTTAGGCGCGCCGATTGAAGGCTGGACCTATGAAAAAATTAAGAATATTTATGGGGAATTAGACCATTATCCGGTTGTGTACCGGGAGTTTGCGGCTGATGATGACAGCAACGGACCCTTATTTTTTCTGAAAGCTTTGGAAAATGGCAGAAATAAGTTTGATTTAAAAGCACAGGATGTTGCAGAGGCGCTTTTAAATTATGCACCCTGCGAACATGGTTTCTTTTGGTGGGGCGGATATGGCATTTCAACAGAACATACGGCATATTTAAATCTTCGCAGCGGTATTAGGGCACCAAGGAGCGGAAGCATGGAACAAAACGGGAAAACGGTAGCAGAGCAGATAGGCGGCCAGATTTTTATTGATACATGGGGACTTGTTGCGGCAGGAAATCCGGAGCTTGCAGCAAAATATGCAAAGGAAGCGGCCAGTGTTACCCATGACGGCAATGGAGTTTATGGAGGGATTTTTATTGCCTCGTGTATCAGCTATGCTTTTGCTGAAAGAGACATTAAAAAAATTATTGGGAAGGGATTAACCTATATACCAAAAGACTGTGAATATGCAAGGGCCGTAAATGCGGTCGTTGGTTATTATGAAAAGAATCCCCATGACTGGAGGAAATGTTTT
>JAATEU010000378.1 GCA_015655565.1 Clostridiales bacterium | reverse complement strand
TATTGCAGACCGGAAATACGATCAGTCCTAAAAACAGTAACAATGCCGGGAATAAAAAGGTTACAATGATAATTTTTTCATTCTTTTTCTTTTGGTGCAAAATACCATCTCCTTTTCCTGAATGGAGCTGCCCTATATAAGACAGCTCCATTTATACTGGTGTAGCATCATTGCCTAACCGAAACAGCTATTCTTAGATCATTCACTTCCTTCTGCAATACGGTCAACAATTTCCTTGCCGCATTGTTCGGGCTCATTACCCATGGCCAGTCCCTGTAAAGCATTTCTGACAGTATCAAGCATAAAGGATTCCGGGTCACTGTTCTGGATATCCGTATTCATTGCCGTATAGCCTTCAACAAAGTCCTTAATATCGTCAAGAAGGGGATTTTGGGGTGTTGCATCCGTAACGGTAAATTTAATCGGATAAATTACAGCGGCTACTTCATTATTTTCTGCGGTATAATCCTGTGAAGTAATATATTTTACAAATTCAACAGACGCTTCTATTTCGGCATCCGGTTTATTTAATTTAGAGATGAACCACATATCGGAAGCTCCGCCCTGAGCCTGATCCTTATACTTTTCATCTACATAAGGAAATGGAGCGGCACCTGTCTTATCATAAATATCTGTTCCGTAAATTTCAGATACATACCAGGAACCATCCCATCTCATTGCACATTCACCTGCTGCATAAGCAGATTTTTCGGTATTATAATCCGTATTTAAAATATCGTCTCCGAAATAACCTTTATCCACCATATCTGAAATCAGCTGATAGGTCTTAAGTATTTCCGGGCTGTCATAAGCAAGACTTCTGTCTGCCAGCTTTGCAACAGCATCTGTCCCAAGGGATTTAATTACCAGGTTATTATGCAAATGTCCAAATCTCCATATATCCTTTTCACCAACCTGGAACGGTTTAATACCGGCAGCTTTCAATTTCTGGCAGACCTCCAATAAATCCTCCCAGCTTTCCGGAACCGTTAAGCCCTGTTCTTCAAAAATATCCTTGTTGTAAAACAGACTTACCGTATAGGATTTAAAAGGTACACCCCATATTCCGTCATATTCATCATATTGTAAATCCCCAAACATGCTTTCATAAAAACTGCTGTACCAATCCGGATCGCTTCTGAAATAAGGCTGCATATTAACCAATGCATCACTTTCCACATAATCCAAAACCCTGGAACCTCCGTATTCAATAAAAACATTAGGCGTATCACCATTTGCAAAAGACGTCCTCAGCTTATCCAGATAATCCGCCTCCGTCGGGATATTATCCATGACAACCTTGATTCCGTTATCCATATCATTAAATTCCTGGACTTTCTGCCTGTAATACTCCTCATCCGGTACATCCGAACCATATCTGGAGGCAACTGTAATAGTTATATCCTCCTTATCCGTTTCTGTTGTCTTATCCGCTGATGAATTATTTGAGTCAACAGTACCGGTATTACCGGCAGTGTCGTCATTTTTGGCAGAACTGCCGCAGGCAGCCAAAGAAAACATCATAATTCCAATCAACAATACTGCAATTATTTTTTTACTCATATTGCATCCTCCCAAGTCAAAGCGGATATTCCAAATCCGCTATCGCCACTTGCTCATAACCTATTATGCGGCTTCGCTTATTTCAAGTGGGAGCCTTATCTCCCGCTGAAACAAGCAATTCCAACTCCCATTTAAAAGGCGGGAGACTTTCTTGATAGGTTAAACAAAATTTACGGGTTGCACAGCAAAACGTTTCGCTTTTGTATAATTATTTTATTTCTTTTATTTCATTTTGTCAATATTTATTTGTTTATATTCTACATTTTATTTTTCTATTATAGGCTTATAATAGTATTATTATATATTTAAATTTGTATTTATTAGATAAAACGTTTCGTTTTATTGTGTTAATTTATACTACTTGAACCAAATCAATTTACATGTTATATTATCATTAGTTATTGTCAAACAGAAAGAGGTAATCTAATGGGGAGTACAATTAAAGATATTGCAAAAGATACCAATTTATCCCTTGCAACCATTTCGAAGCATCTGAACGGGAAAAATATTTTGCCCGAGAATAAAAAGCTTATTGAAGAAAGCATTCAAAGATTAGGTTATATTCCTAATAAAACAGCACAAAACCTGCGTTCCAAAAAAACAAAAACCATTTGCATCCTATTGCCCATTATAGGAGATTATTTCTGGGGATTTCTTTGCAGCATCATTGAAGAATATCTGAGAAAGTACAATTATTCAACCATAATATCCTCTTATGATGCTTCTTCCGGTGACAATACCTCGGAATTGCAATTTTTATTAAGCAAACAGGTAGATGGTGTTATTTTAATACCCGATAACAGCAATTCCATTAACCTTCCATTTTTACTCCAAAAGGCCCACATTCCTTTCGTCTGCCTTGATCAGGAATTATCCGTTATTCCTGCTGATTTTGTAACCTCCGACAACCGGGCCGGCGCCTACGGTGCAACCAGATATTTTTTAGAAAACGGCCATAGAAAGCTTGGTGCCATAGGCGGTAATCTTTCCAGTTATACCATGAAAGAGCGATTGGCAGGATTTCGTGATGCATGTTCTGAATATCATATTCCCGAAGAAAATCTGTGCATTTACGGAGGTGATGTTTCCTCCAGCGCGGAATATTTCCGTATTATGACGAGCCTGCCTGAGCATCCGACAGCCGTTCTTATGTTAGGCTATGATTTAACCCTGGGCGCCATAATGACATTAAGCGCCCTTAATATGCAGATACCGAAAGATCTTTCCCTGATTAGTTTTGATGATGATGAAATATTTTCTGCTTTCAATCCGCCGATAACTACAGTTGTACAGAATATGAATGAAATCGGCAGACAGGCTACCAAATTGCTTATAAAACGCATCAACGGGAATTATGACTTATTTCCAGAGACAAAAATGATTGAAACAAATTTTATTATCAGAAAATCCGTACACGTTTTAGCGGATTATTAATATCAGAGCAGCTCTTCCTCTGTTACCGGCAGCCCAAAGCATAATTCCGTTAACTTTTTATGGGAAAATACAATATAGGGAAGATACCTTTTTTTATTCTCGTATTTTCTTTAAAAACCTTTCCCCATACTTTTCAAAATGAAATTCCCCAACACCCGAAACCCCCAGCATCTCCTCCTT
>JAATEU010000039.1 GCA_015655565.1 Clostridiales bacterium | reverse complement strand
ATCAACCTCAATCTTTTCTATTCCCCGGTAGATGCCCAGGCCATGGTTTTCGTGCACTACGTAATCGCCTGCATTTAAATCCGTAAAGCTTTGAATCTTCTTGCCGTCATATTCCTTAAGCTTCCTTTTTTTCTTCTTTTCCGTTCCGAAAATATCACTTTCCGAAATGATGACAAGATTAATAAGGGGATATTCAAAACCCCGGTGAAGGCTGCCGTATGCCACCATAATTTCACCCTTTTGGATGACCCGGTCCATATCCTCACTGTAAAATGCATTTAATTCATGATCCCTTAAATCTTCACTCAGGCGCTTTGCCCTGGTTCTGGAAACGGATAATAACAGGACGCGGTAACCGTTTTTTTTCCATTTCTGCAGGTCCTGTACCAGGATATCAAAATTATTATTATAAGGATTCACCTAACGGACCGTAAAGTCCCATTTACCCTTAACGGTAAAAAAAGCTTTTTTATAATCCATGGTACTTAATAATAGTATCCTCTTATGATTTAAATTAGCCAAAAGCTCCTTGTAGCCATAAATTGCATCACTCTGTCCGGGCAGGATATAGCCTTTTTCGATTCTCCCTATCATGCCTTCCCGGAATTCGGTTTCTACCGCTTCACCCTTGTCTGCAATTCTGCCGGGCTCATCCAAATAGATTACGGAATTATCCGGATCAAAATAATCAAAAAAAGATACCGTATCATCATAAAAATATTTTATATAACTGTCAATTCCAACCGAACCCTGAAAGCTTTCCAGGTTTTCCTTAAATTCTTCAACAATATCCCGGACACGCGCCGCTTCCTCTGTTTTTCTTTGTTCCCGGAGCTTTTTCACATATTCCTTTTTTTCTTCTTCAATCTTCTTAAATCCCGTCAGCATCCTGTCCTGGTCCAGAATCATCTCTGCTGCCGGATAAATGCGTATGCTGTCTACGCGTTCAATGGATCTTTGGCTGCCGGTATCAAAGGAACGTATGGAATCCACTTCATCTCCCCATAATTCAATACGATAGGGGCATTCTTCCGTGGGCGGAAAGATATCCAGGATTCCGCCCCGGACCGCGAACCCACCCGGTCCTTCCACCTGTCCCTGCCTTTCATAGCCCAAATGCACCAAATCCGCCTGAAACCTGGTTAAATTAAGGCTTCCTGCTTCCTTTACGGTAATCACCCTATTCGCTATAAAGTCTAAGGGAAGTATTTTATCCATGCCGCCGTCCAGGGTTGTAACAACCGTGACAGGCTCCTTTTCGATTAATTTCTTAAGAATCTTTAACCGGTCCCTTACAATCGCATTGCCGTGAATATCCGCACTATAAAAAATAATGTCCTTTGCCGGATACAGGCAGACATTTTTATCGTATAATTTATAATCCTCGTATATTTCCTTTGCCTTACTGTCATTATAAGTTATAATTAACTTCCACGGATAGCCTTCACTCAAACCGCTGATGAGATGACATTTCTGTGAATCAATACAACCGGTTACCTGAACCGGTGTATTTTTTAATTTTATATTATCCTTTATGTCATTAAATTCTTTTAATTCCTTCAGGGGGGTAGTAAAGGTTTACAAGCTGATGCCTCCTTTTATCTGGTATCAAGGGCTTTCCCTTTTTAACACATGACAAATCTCCCTCTTATTCAATATACACAAGGGCTGATTCCTGTATTACTGCAATTGCTTTCTGTTATAGATGTTCATGGCCGATTCCATACCATCCTTTATTATGGATTTTACGGCCTCTGAGGATTTCTTAATGATATCACGGACGATTGGCTGCTCCTCTTCTGCAAAACGGGATAATACATAGTCAGCCAAATCCCGGCCCGGCGGTTTATCACCTATACCGACCTTAATTCTGGCAAATTCCCGGGTGCCCAGATGACTTATAATGCTCTTAAGGCCATTATGTCCTCCGGCGCTTCCCTTTCCCCTAAGGCGGAGCTGTCCCACCTCCAGGCTGATATCATCATAAATTACAATAATTTCTTCCGGAGATACTTTATAATAATCCACTAATTCCCTGACGCTTTCCCCGCTTAAATTCATATAGGTCTGAGGCTTGGCAAGTACTACTTTTTCGCCTTCAATAAATCCCCTCCCGCAGATTGCTTTATGTTTTTTAAAATCCAACGGAATATTACAGTCATCCGATAACCGGGTTATGACATCAAAGCCGATATTATGTCTGGTTGCCTGATATTCCCGGGTTGGATTGCCCAGTCCGATAATAATGTACATTTTACTGCCTTTCTTGTTAAAGCCGGAACTGCAGCAGTTCCATGCCCGGTTAATTTTAGGAGCCTGAAGAGGAGGCAGCTGCCGCACTTGCGCTGGCAGCTGCAATAATCGTTGCCGTCTGCTGGGCAATTACTATGCTTGTTAAGCTGTTAGCCAACGTTAATGACACGGAATTCCTCTGAAGGTCATTCATATATTCTGCCATTACCAAAGCTGCGGCATACATGGTCCGTTCATGTTTTGTAATGGACCATTTACCCAGGCCTTTTTTCTCAATTAATACCTGGTATGCATCCCTGATTTCATCTGTTATCTTTTCCACATCTTCGGAAATCAATACTAAAATTCCCAAAGAAGCCAATTCCCTGTGTTTACTGAGCTTACAGCCCTTTAAGACCAGAGTGTCATAAAGCTGCTTTGCACGCCGGCACTTTAAGGCTGCCGGTTCTTCACCTAAAGCCAGCACATGGGTCAAAGACTGCAAGGCGTTTCCAATACCAAAATCTTTCCTTAATATTCATAGCAGTCTTCCATTTCTCTGACTGCCTGATTCACAGGAAACTCCGCGGCAGCCAACATTGCTGCATATCCATAATCATCTGTTGATGTCAGAAATCTATGTTCCTTCCTCATTGCATCATATAACTCTTTTGCCCTGTCTGTCACCGGCCGGATATCCTTTGCACCGGATTGTTTTGCAATGGAAAAAGCTGCTAAGGTCAAGTACGGAGAAGGATGAAAGCCTGCTTTCTTCATTTCAGCATATACTTTTAAGGTACGTCCGAATAATTTTTCGGAATCCGGTTCTAAGGAAAGTAAAACTGCCAGGGCAAAAAATGTTGTCTCCTTAAAGGATGAGAACAGACCGGTAATCTTTTTAATAATTTCTTTTGAGTCCTTAATCCCTTCCACATCAACCGGTAATCCTGCGTTGGCATATAAAAGGGCACCCAGACAATGCATCATCGAATAATCCCATCTGAAATTCTTACGCAGGATCTGACAATTCTCGGCAAATAAACCGTATTTTAAACGTAAACTACTATCTGTCATACACTCCACCTTAACTCCCATCTGCCCGCTTTGGCGGGCACGTTCCGTAATCTAAAAAGGCACACAATTACGCTGCACATATTATTTTCTACGTGCAGCGGGTTCTCTATGGGTAATATTATAATCTATTGGGTGTTTTATAGCAATAAATTTTTAGAACCGTATTTATTTCTGTCCTGAAAAAGCCTGTTTCAACCTGAAGCAGGCTATTCTACTGCCGTCCTGGGATCAGGAGTTTCGAAGCCTTCTGCTGTAATCACTTATCTTGGGATTACCCCTTCATAAGATACCTCTCCCATTATATATTCCCCATAGAATTCCAAATTTCTGAATTCTTCATCCCGTTCATGTCCCTTAAAATCCTCATCCGACTTTAAGAAATAATCATATAGGACCATGTTTTTCCCCTTCAAAGTTACGGGGTCATCCCAGGTACAGTCTATATTATACCATTTTCCGTCCAATTTAACGATATTCCATCCATGGCTGTCCTTATTCCCTGTACCTGTAATAATCCGGCAGGGGATACCTGCTTCGGTAAACATTTTATAGGCAACACTCATGTATCCCTGACAGGTGGAACTCTCATTAATTAAATTATCATATGCGGAATAATGCTCCGTATTCGTGTCATAAGAAGCATTAACTATAATAAAATCGTGGATTTTTTTATTTTATCGTAATCCGCCAGCTTATTAATCTCCCATTCGTCAAAAAGCTGCTTAATTGTCCTATCTACCTGCTCGGTTTCAGCCGCTGTTTCATTGTATTCAAATTCATAGGTTACAGTCATAACGTTTCCAAAGCCGACAACATGGGTAAAGATACTATTTGCCTTATATCTCAGGTAATCATAGTCACTTGAGGTAGTTATATCATCTATATTATAAACCATATCAATGACTTCTTCCGTAAACCATTCCATATTTTCTGATTTGCCAATATATTGGAGCGTGGCCTGCTCTTTCCCTTCTAACATTGCAGTCCGCACCTGGCCGGCAAAGGCCTGTTCATTCTCTGCCTGATTGGAATCTCCTGATTCCAAAAGCCATGCCGCCAGGTTATATCTGTCATTTATAGTATATAAAAGAACAGATAATAAAAACAGCGAAAACAGGAACTTAAAAAAATTTTTCATACACCAACTCCTTTAACTATATTTCTTCTTTCAATTGTATTGTATATTGCTTTTATCTTATTATCTTTTTATCCTAATATTATTTTATACTATTAATTTTTATGTATCTATGTATGTATCTATATTGATATATTGTGGCTCTTCAGTCTCTGTCTCCCGCAAACTGTTTTAATATACTTTTCATGAAAAACAGGTCAGGTGGCGTTAAAACAAATGCACTATACTTGCTTTATGCTCACCTAAAGTAACTTTCAGCCGGTACGGCTGAATAGTTTCCATATATTTAATTATACTCTAACCTTATATCTGTCTGCAATATTTTATTATCTTTATATCATTTGTAAATTTATGATGTATTAAAGTAAATATCTTATCAACACTTCTTTCTCTTCTAAGGAGTCTTTATGTTCACTATTCAAATGTTCACTCTGGTTGCAGGTTTTACGAAAGGATATGCCACGAGCAACAAAGATTGCCGTCAGGCATTAGTTTTTGCTGTGATTTTTAATTTTTGCACTGATATATTATTATGTTTATAGTAATGTACAAGACATTATTGTCAAAAAGTATATTACAGGAAATAGGAGAAGGTACGGAAATTATCAAATTAAAATAGTCTGCCTGATATTCAGGCAGACAGTACACTGGAGCTTGTTTGAAAAACTCTATAAAGAATTATATATGGCTTCTCTATCGTTTAAAACCATCTTGCTTTCCCATTACGAGTCCAAGCATGTGTTATAATCCTAAAACTAAGTTCTCTTTTATTTAAACTTTTTGCAAAATTTATTACCCGGATATTTCCATAAATGATTTATAGGTATTCAATATTTTATTGTATCGAGCATAACCAGCCACGTTATGTGTATCATATTGCATTTTCATAATTTCAGAAACAGCAGAGATAAAATCTAACCGGGTATCAGAATGGTTAAAATTAGATTGTTCATCATTTGCATCCAGAATACTGGTTCTATATACAGAATCATCAAGACTTCCTCTATCCACCAAATATGCATTTAACGCAAGCATCTCGTCTTCTGTTGCATTTAATATATCCACCTTTCTAGGATCAATTGTTTGTTCGAACTGCTGACCATTAGACTGGGTAGTTACTACCCGTAACAAGGGGTTTTCTGATGTATACTCATCTGCTTTATATACAGTAACATTGGAACCTCCTTTTAAAGCTCTTGAAACCTCTCCGCCTAGCTTTAAATTAAAATTATTATTAATTTGTTGCGAAGCACCGGCACATAACTTTTTATTATCTTTTACTGTGTTTCGCTTCAAAAGTTGAGAATTTATTACATTATTTAAATTACCAAAATTGCTTATATTCATCTTTATACCCATTGCATATCGCAAGCCTGCTTGTGATACTGCCACATACAATAGAATGCGGACAAGACGCGCATTCTATTGTCAAAAATAAATAGGTTGAAAGAATTAATTGT
>JAATEU010000333.1 GCA_015655565.1 Clostridiales bacterium | reverse complement strand
TTCGTAAGCCCGGCATAACTGGTTAAATAGATTATTTCTACTGTTTTATCTTTTTTTCGCAGTTTTTTTGCTGTTTCGATTCCATCCATTCCCATCATATAGATATCCAGAAATAGGATGTCATACTCTTTATCCTCTGATAAAAGACTCTCCCCGTTATGAAAAATATCATAGCATATATCTTCATTCCTTTCCTTTTGATATTGAGTAATAATATCTTGCATCTGATCCGTTATGATGATTTCATCATCACATATGGCTATATTAATCAACAGAATCCCCCCCCCCTTATATTACCAACAATTTATATTATACATTTTTTTTGAAATAAGGAAAGTATATAATTATTTTATTAAAAAAATTAATGGTTCCAATTCCCTGACTGTTCAGTAATACCTTGTAAAATAAAACCGCTTATATTATAGTATAATTACAATAAACAATTGAAGAAAAACTATTTAGGAGCAAACAATATGAAGGCAGTTGGTTTAATTACAGAATACAATCCTTTTCATAACGGACATCAATATCATATCAATGAAGCTAAAAGAATAACAGGTGCCGACTATGTTATTGCCGTTATGAGCGGCAATTTTGTCCAGCGTGGTGCCCCTGCCTTTATAGATAAATATAACCGTACAAGAATGGCGCTTGCCTGTGGGGCAGATGTGGTATTGGAATTACCGGTCTGTTTTTCAACTGCCAGTGCCGAATACTTTGCTCTTGGTGCGGTTTCCTTATTAGACCGGCTGGGGATTGTAGACTTTTTATGCTTTGGCAGTGAATGCGGAGATATATCCGTATTAGAGTCAATTGCGAAGTTTCTGCTGGAGGAACCTTTGGAATACCGTAAAAATTTAAATCATTTGCTGCAGAGCGGCAAAACTTTCCCGGCTGCCCGCATGGAAGCCTTAAGAACCATGTTACCCATTACGGAAGATGCCACCCTTTCATCTCCCAATAATATACTGGGCATTGAATATATAAAGGAACTCTTGCGGCTTAACAGCACCATTCAGCCGGTTACCATTACACGTAAAACCGCCGGTTACCATTCCGAAGAATTAACCTTCTTAAACGGAACCGCCATAAGCTCCGCAACCGCTATCCGAAAGGCCCTGAAAGAAGAAATTCCTCTTAAAACCCTGGAAAATTATATTCCCAAGCCCGTACTGGAAATATTACGGCAAAATTACAAAAAAACCTTTCCCATTTACGAAGAGGATTATTCCTTACTTTTAAACTATAAATTAATGCAGGAATCAAAATCATCACTAACGAAATACTCAGATATAACCCCTGATTTAGCCAACCGGATCCAGGATATCAGAACCCAGGGCCTGAACTTTCCACAATTAGCCCGGGAAATCAAATCCAGGCAATGGACCTTAACACGCATAAACCGGGTTCTGATCCATATATTACTAAACCTGTACTCCGATAATTTCAATATATATAAACACACAGGCTGCACCCAATATGCCCGGATCCTTGGCTTAAAAAAAACTTCCTCCCATTTAATAAGAAACATAGTAAAAAATAATCGGATCCCTGTCATTACAAAAGTGGCTGATGCTCCAAAGCTGCTTACCGGCACAGGCCTGAAAATGTTACAGGAGGATATATTTGCCGCCCACCTGTACAACCAGGTTATTTATGGGAAATACGGCATAACTTTGAAAGATGAATATACCCATGGAGTTATACTATACTAACTACACGCGCCAACCCTGGCCGCTTGCGGCTATTTTCCGATTCAGCGCGCATCCTTTCGAAGCATTTTTATCGTACAAAAAAATCAGGAGCATTGCTCCATGACCTGTAATTAATCATTTTGCCATACTCCTTACAAGTTTTTCGGGCAAATTCAATGTCCGCCCAACCGTTTAAACGTCCGCCTGTTTGATTATGCTTTAAACCATCAACTCTTCCATTTCATCCAGTAATGACCCGAATAAATCCAAAGCCTGCTTAACCGGTTCTTTCTTACTCATATCCACTCCGGCTTTTTTTAACAGCTCAATTGGATAATCCGAACTGCCGCCGCTAAGAAACTTATTAATATAATCCTCTACCGCCGGTTTTCCCTCTCTTAGAATCTTCCTGGAAAGAGCTATTGCGGCAGAATAACCGGTTGCATATTGATAGACATAAAATGCGGTATAAAAATGCGGAATTCTGGCCCATTCCATATCAATTTCAGGGTCTATGACAATATCGTTCCCAAAATACCGTATATTAAGGTTCCGATAGATTTTACAGAGGTTATCTGCAGGCAGGGCTTCGCCGTCCATGGATTTCTCATGGGTAATCATTTCAAATTCAGCAAACATAGTCTGTCTGAAAAGTGTTGTCCTGAACTGTTCCAGAAAATGATTAATAAGGTATGCCCTTTGTTTTTTATTCTCTGTTTTATCCAGCAGATATTCCATTAATAATGCTTCATTACAGGTAGAAGCAACCTCCGCCACAAAGATTTTGTAACCGGCATAGGTGACCGGCAGAGCGGCATCGGAATAATAGCTGTGAATTGCGTGTCCCATTTCATGAGCCAGCGTAAATACATTGTCCAAATTATCCTGGTAGTTTAATAATACATAAGGATGCGTGCCATATGCTCCCCAGGAATAAGCCCCGCTTCTTTTTCCTTCGTTTTCATAAACATCAATCCAGCCGTTTTCAAAACCCTCTTTTAAGACCCCACGGTATTTCTCCCCCAGAGGTTCCAACCCCTTATAAACCATTTCTTTTGCTTCCCCGAATCCAATCTTCATATCCGCCTCCTTAACAATAGGCGTATAAAGGTCATACATATGAAGTTCATCCAAGCCTAGTAACTTCTTCCGAAGGGATACATAACGGTGAAGAAGGGGAAGAGATTCATGAACCGCATCAAGCAAATTCGTATAAACCTCAAGAGGCACATTGCTTTTATCCAGCTCCTTTGCCATGGCAGACGGATATTTCCGTGCCTTTGCAAGAAAAGCCTCCTGCTTGATATTGGCAATAAAGGTTGCCGCCAATGTGTTTTTAAACTTTTTATAGGTTGCATACAGGTTTTGGAATGCTTCCCTTCTCACTTCCCGGTCAGAACTTTCTAAAAAAGCAACGAATCTGCCATGGGTTAATTCAACCATTTCTCCGTTTTCATCTTTTATCTGCGGAAATTTTATATCCGCATTATTAAACATGGAGAAAATATTACCCGGTGCCTCCGCTATTTCTCCTGTATTCGCAATCAGCTCTTCCATCTCGGCAGATAAAGTATGCGGTTTCAGCCTGATAATTTCCTTAATTGCAAAATCATATGCTTTTAATTCTGAATTTGATTCAATAAATTGATTTAAGATTTCCTCCGGGATCCCTAAAATTTCAGGAACCATAAAAGATAAAGCACTGTTCACCTGTACGGACAGATTCGCAGCCTGATCTGAAAAGCCCTGATAAGTGCCTGCCGAGGTATCCTCATGATATTTTTGGTTTGCATACACATAAACTCTTTCCAAATGTAAGGATATTTTATCATTCAGTTTATAGAATTTGAGAAGTACCTCCGCCGATTCGGATAATCTTCCCTGATACCTGCTGATTTCAGGAATTAATTCCTTGATTAAGGCAAACTCTTTTTTCCAATCCTCATCATTTTGAAATAAATCCTCAATAGCCCATTTGAATTTATTTTCCATTTCATTTCTCTTTTTTAAATTTTTCTTCTCCATGATTTCTCCTTCCGGGAATTGTTCTGACAATATTAAATAATTCAGTGATATTATAACACATTTTTCAATTTTATGAAAGTGAGTTTGCTGCCGGGCTAAATTCTTAAGCATATCCTGGACAGCAATTAAATAAATTATAGTAATGATTTTATCGGAGGAAGACAATGCAATTATTGACTCAAGTTACCGCAGTACAAAAGAAATCAAAAAATGCCGGCCCAAGACAGACCTTTCCGGCTAATAAAAAAATATTTTCAAAGGCGGGAATTATACTATTTTTAGCGATCATACTATTTTTCCCTTCTTCCTCCTATCAGGGGGCAAAAAAAGGATTGCTTTTATGGTTCAATACTATACTGCCAACCTTGCTTCCATTTATTATTATCTCTAATCTAATTATAGGATTGCAGTTAACAAGGCCCTTAAGTAAATTACTTTATCCAGTCTTTCATACGTTCTTTGGGGTCAGCCGCGGGGGCTGTTATCCGGTTTTAATGGGCTTTTTATCCGGTATTCCGGTTGGAGCGAAATCTGTAGCTGATTTAGTAAACAAGGGAAGCATTGACAAAGAGGAAGGACAATATTTACTTGGTTTCTGTAATAATGCAAGTCCAATGTTCATTATGAGCTTTATAGCAATAACACAGCTAAAACGGCCGGGCATCCGCTTCGAATTATTATTCATTCTTTATTTTACCGCCGTACTGTCCTCTTTCCTATATTTTTATTTATTTCCAAAACAGAGTATACATAGAAAACCGACCGTATCCATGATGGAATACGGTCAAAAACCAGGGCTGAAATCCATAATTGGGGTAACACCGAAATTTGATTTTGCATTACTGGATTCAGCAATTATGGATGGTTTTGAAGTAATAACGAAAGTAGGAGGTGATATTATATTATTCTCCATTCCGGCCCAGATTATATCAAATATTGGTCCAAGTGACAACTATCTTAAATTACTGGCCATAGGAATTTTAGAAATTACCACCGGTATCAGCCAGATTAGTCATTCCACCCTGGATATGAATACAAAAATAGCCTTTATTACCATGATTACTGCTTTTGGCGGCCTATCCGGATTAGCGCAGACCAAAAGTGTAATAAATAATACAAGGCTATCCATTGCTGCATATGTTAAAGTTAAATTACTGCATATGTTAATTGCATTCATTACTGCCGCTTTTTATGTAAGATTTATAATGAACTGATATATATTATGAATTAACTATTTTACTCTAATGTTATTGCTAAATTTAATCAAAGCCTTTTGTAATAAAGATGATTTAAATCCCATAGAGACTTAATCAATATCTTCCAGAAAAGTATTTTCGTCAAAATTAAAATCGCTGCCGGAAGATTCCTCTTTCGTCCGCGTATTTTCCTTCGCCGCATTCGGATCAGCGTAATCCTGGCTATTGACCAATTCTTTTTTGTTATTTATTACTATATCAAGATTACCTTTTAAAGCACTTAATAAATTTTCATACTTTGATCTGCTGCTTTCGTAAGCATTGGATAATATATTTTCTACATCAGAAAGCAACTCTTCCGTATATGCCAAGGCTCCTGAGCGAATTTGGTTAGCGTCATTATTGGCGTCAGCAATCATTTTCTCCGCTTCTGCTCCTGCTTTGCTAACCAATTCATTTGCCTGAATATAAGCCTGCTGCATTATCTCATGGTCATTTACAAGGGAATGCGCCTTCTCTCCTGCTTCAGCCATTATAACCGCTGCTTTTTCTTCTGCATCTGCAATGATGGCATCTCTGTTGGAAATAATCTTTTGATACCTCTTTATCTCATCCGGGGTCCTAAGTCTTAATTCATCAAGCAGATCATATAATTCATCCTTCGGTACAATGACTTTTGTTGTTGACAGCGGTTGCATTCTGCAGCTTTCTACGAATTCGTAAATGTCTTCAATTAATTGCTCTATTCTACTGGCACCCATATTAAATCCTCCTTAATTTATTATATTTTTCGTAAACAGACTGCACAATACAGGCAGGCACAAACTGATCTATTTTTCCTCCATAACTGGCTATTTCACGAACTGTGCTTGAACTAAGATATGCATATTCCACACTGGTAGTTAAAAACACCGTATCCACTTTCGAATTCAATTTATGATTTGTCTGAGCTAACTGTAATTCATATTCAAAATCAGTGATTGCCCTTAAACCTCTTACGATAATACCGGCATTTTTCTCATCGGCAAAATTAACCAGCAGTCCTTGATAAGCTTCAATGGCAACATTGGGTATTTCTTTT
>JAATEU010000624.1 GCA_015655565.1 Clostridiales bacterium | reverse complement strand
TTTTTCATTAATTGAACCTTGTAATCCTGTTGTTCCATATCAATAAAATCTATGATGATAATCCCGGAAAGATTTCGCAGCCTGATTTGTTTGGAAATTTCTGCGGCTGCCTCCATATTTACTTTAAGAAAAGTTTCCTCCGCTTTCTTCTTTCCACTTATTGCTTTACCGGTATTGACATCAATTACGGTTAACGCTTCCGTTGGCTGAATTATAATGGTTCCTCCGGATTTCAGCCAGACCTTATCCCGGAGTGCATTTTCTAATTTTGTTTTAATTCCATACAAATTGGCCAGGGTAATCAGTTTATCTTCATAAAAATGCAGTTTTGAGAGATCCTCCTTTTGATAATTTTCTAAATAAGAACGAATCTTTTCATAAATATCCGGATCATCGGTTTGAATTTCATCTATACTGTCCGCAAAACCATCCCGGATATCACAGATATATCCGGATGGAGTCTGATACAAAAGAGAAAACGGAGTTTTGTGAATTCCAAATTCTTTTATATCTTCGTATTGTTTTACAAGGACCCGTGCCTCCTCCCGGATTCGTTCCACTGGCATATTTATAGCATTTGTCCTGATAATAAATCCATAAGATGCCTGCATAAAGCCCTTCATTAATTCTTTTAACCGTTCACGTTCTGCCTCATCATTTATTTTAACAGATACACCCAAGGTAGATTTTCCATGAACCAGAACAGTGTATTTTCCTGTAAAATTTAAATTAGTCGTTACAACCGGAGCTTTAGTTTTAACATCTTCTTTGGATATTTGTACCAGTATTTCATCACCTGTCACAATCTCATCCGTTTTCTTAGGATTACTATAAATCGGATTTTGATTCTCTTTCAGGGATAAATAGCACATCCTGCCATCCGATATTTCTACAAAGGCAGCACTTATATTTTTAACAATATTCTTAACCTTGCCAATATAGATATTTCCCAATATACTTTGTTCGGCTGCACTGTCCACATTGACCTGAATCATGTCACTGCCTTCATATATAGCTGATATAACCCGGTTATCCAGTTTTGTAATGATTAATTTATTATTCATGGTTACTCCCATCGTATAACTATTATATTATTTTACTGCTCTGCATAAATGAAATTGTGAAATAGTTGCAGCTATTCAAAAGCTGTCTTCCTCAAGCTCTGTTTTCATAGGTTTTTCATGAAAATGCAGGATCAGTAGCGCTAAAATAAGTGCATTTTTACATGTTTTGTGCATTTAGGTAACTTTCAGCCGGTAAGGCATTCTACCTTATCCAACGGTATAAGCTTCCGGTTAGTCCCTGCACCCAAATCAGCATAAACTTCCATCCGATGTACCTGATATGCAGATTCTTTAAAGACTTCACCGGCATATTGACAGAAAGCTTCCATAACCAATTCCGGTTTCAGATTATTAACACTTCCGGTCGCCAGCTGCATAAATACCTTAATTCCATTTGTATAACAATCGGCAGCCAAATGCAGTACCCTGTCTTTACCGTCTGCTGTTCCTATACCTTCCCGGAATTTATCCTGCTCAAAAGCAGTGTAATAAATCATGGGCTTAATATCCACATCCTTTTCACTCTTTTTTGACTTTTTAGTTATGATGATGCTGTCCTTGTTGGAAAAATCAGTGAATTTCCATTTAAAAACAGCTTTATCCATAGTTTCATAGCCGTCCTTAACAGATACCAGGTAATCTGCAGCAGCAACAATCGACATGGCATTTTTACTGCTATCCGGCAGGACCATAAAACCAACAACCTGAATATATTCATTCATGGCTTCATTAATTTTCTTAATCATGATTTCAGGAGCATCACAGGTATGCATGGAGACATCCAGGTACTCCCCGTCACTGGTTAAACCTACACCTAAGGGTGCTGCAAAGGACATTAGCTGGTGCGGGCTAAAGCCCTGGGAATATTCCACGTCAACCTCCGCACGGCGGAAGGCTTTCTGAAAATATCTCATGACATCCAGATGTCCAATAAACTTTAAAGGACCTGATTTTGTAAATTTTATACGAATTTTCATTACCGGATAACCTCCTGTTCTTTTTTATCATAACACACTCCGCCATGAAAAATTTTAGCACCGCAGTCAGCGCAGGCCCTTCTGCAGTTTGGAGTTACCTTTTCTTCCATTCCACGCTTATATTCCCTCCATAAAAAATCTTTCGTAACACCAACATCAAGGAAATCCCAGGGTAGTATTTCCTCACGTTCCCGTTCTCTACTGGTGTAGAATGCTATATCAAGCTGATTTTCTTCAAATGCTTTGAGCCAGATTTCATATTGAAAAAACTCTGACCATGCATCATAAAGACATCCGGCTTTATATGCATCATATATTACCTTGCTTATCCTCCGGTCACCACGGGCAAATACCCCTTCCAGTATGCTTACCTCCGCTTCATGCCAATTATATTTAATACTTTTCCGGTTTAACTGTCCATTGATTTTGCCCCGCAATAACCGCTGTTTATTGATATATTCCTCCGGGGTATCCATTCTTGCCCACTGAAACGGGGTAAAGGGCTTTGGAACAAAATAGGACGTACTTGCAACAATACTGACCTTGCCATTTCTCTGCTCCTTGGGAATCGTATAATATTCCCTGGCAATTTTATCGGAAAGGACGGCAATTTCTTCAACATCCTCTTCGGTTTCCGTCGGCAAACCAAGCATAAAGTATAACTTGACACGGTTCCACCCGCTTCGGAAAGCATTCATTGCTCCTTCCAATATATTTTTCTCCGTTAATCCCTTATTTATAACGTCCCGCAGTCTTTGGGAGCCTGCTTCCGGAGCAAAGGTCAAACTGCTTTTTCTTATATCCTGTACCTTACTCATAACATCCAGTGCAAAGGCGTCTATTCTAAGGGAGGGTAAGGATATATTAACTCCTTTGGAACTGAATTCCTCAATTAAGTAATATACTAATTCCTGTAATGCGGAATAATCGCTTGAGCTTAAGGAACTGAGTGATATTTCTTCATGTCCGGTGGCTTTTAACATCTGACAGGCATAATCTTTTAAGAAAGCAACGTCACGTTCACGGATTGGACGGTAAATCATGCCGGCCTGACAGAAACGGCATCCGCGGATACACCCTCTTTGGATTTCCAATACAACCCTGTCCTGTGTAACCTTAATGTAAGGAACTAACGGTTTTTTGGGGTAAAAAGTATCACTGAGATTCATTTCAACCTGTTTGCGTATTTTTTCCTTAGCATGCCCGTTTTTCTTATGAAAGGCCCTGATGGTATTATCCTCTTTGTATTCCACTTCATAAAAAGACGGTACATAAATTCCTTCAATCCGGGCAATCTTTTCCAAGTAGTCCCTCCGGCTGCCGCCCTGCTTTTTATTTTCCTTATAGGCTTCTAAAACCCGATCATAAACCGTTTCTCCTTCTCCTATATAAAAGAAATCAAAGAAATCAGCAATCGGTTCAGGATTATAAGCACAAGGCCCCCCGCCCAACACAACAGGATCTTCTTCGGTCCTGTCCTTAGCATAAATAGGAATCTGCGACAATTCTAATATCTGGAGAATATTAGTGTAACTCATCTCATACTGAAGAGTGATACCTAAAAAATCAAAGCATTTAACCGGTTCCTGGGATTCCAGGGCAAACAGGGGTATCTGCTTATCCCTTAATATGCGGTCCAAATCCACCCAGGGTGAATATACCCTTTCACAATAAGTATCCTCACGGCGGTTAAACATATCATATAATATCTGAATTCCAAGATAAGACATACCAATCTCATACACATCAGGAAAGCACATACAAAAGCGTATATCTATCTTGTCCAAATCTTTTGTAACCACATTGATCTCATTGCCGATGTATCTGGCAGGTTTATCTATGGTTAATAAGATTTCATCGGATAGTGCTAATTTCTTCATTCTGTTTTCTCCATTTCTTTAGAAAAACACATTGGTTGACATAATACAATTATGTAAATCAATGTGCTTATTTATATAATATAACTTATCGGAAGCTGCGAAGCAACTATCCATAAAAGGCGCTGAGCAACCTGCTTCCCATAATATAACTATTATAATCTGCCGATAGCTAAATCTCATTCATTATTATAACTTATAATTAAATAAAATACAAATCATAAAATATTCTTCTGACTTCCGCTTCTACCTCCTAAAGTTGAGCTATAAATTTATCAACCTCGAACAATCAGAAAATGCACTTTCATCATGGCTGACCATAATAATAGTCTTCCCTTGATTATGAAACTCTTTAAGCAAATCCAAAATTTTTGCGTTTTTCCTGTCCAGACTGCCAGTAGGTTCATCTGCCAATATATTTCACTCATATGTAATATCCTATCAAGTAAATCAAGTAATTTCTTCTGATATTTATTTCGTTCTGCTTCTCTTCTTCTATATGATATAATCCTATCCCTCCAACTTTTTTTCTGTTCAAAAGAGCCTTTTTCAATGTTGAACTGTGCCTCCTGCTCTAAGCTGTGAATTCGCTGCTCATGACCATCTTTCAGTTCATAAAATAATTCTTTCGACTTCTCTATATCATTATTCTTCTGTTTTTACAAAATCCTCAAATAAAGAAACAAAAAAGTTTTCGGCATCCTCTATACTTTTATTGGATGAGACCATTTCCTGAATATATTTGCTGTTAAAAGCTTTCAATTTTACACCAAATTTATCAATAATAAAAATTGTTAAAAAAAGCATAAGTGCACATATAATACGTATTAAAAAAGATTTCAGGTTAATGGCCGGTATGTTCAAACCGGTTCTTCCCATTGAGAACCTATTTTTTACATCTGCTCGATTCCACAATTTCGGATTTTCCGATTTTAGATTTTTATAAGTTCCGTAATTTTTAGTCGCTCCATTGGTATAACTGAGGTTTCTCGTGCAGCTCTCTCTTGCAAGTCTTATATATTCGTCCCTCGATAGAACTGGTAAATGCTCTTGATTATCCATATATATCCTCCTAACATGATTAACATAAGACGTCTGCCTGGCTGTTACCAGGTGTTTCCTGTACCTCTTTTTTACTTAACATGATTAACATAAGATATCTGCCTGGGGCAGGCTTTCCTAATAATAATATATTCTGAACTTGTTCACTTATATTCCAATTTTTGTCTTATTTTAAGATTATTTCTTAAATAAATATTACAAGCCTGCTATATTAAACAGCACAAAAAATGCTGACAGCGGAGATTATGCGCCGTTTGGCACTTTATTATGTGTATTCATCACCTTGCCTGTTCCCATCCATCAAAAACATTGAAAAATAAGAAAATATCATTTATAATGAAAACTAACGAATGGAAGGAGGAATATAAAATGTCAACGAACGTATATGATATTTTATTGGAACGTGGATTTATTGAGCAGACAACCCACGAACAGGAAATCAGGGAATTATTAGGGAAGGAAAAAGTTACCTTTTATATAGGCTTTGATGCAACTGCCGACAGTTTAACTGCAGGTCATTTTTTAACGGTAATGGCAATGATGCATATGCAAAAAGCAGGTCACAGGCCAATTGCATTATTAGGCGGCGGTACAACCATGATAGGGGATCCTTCCGGTAAATCGGATATGAGGACAATCATGACAAAGGAAATCATTCAGCACAATGCGGATTGCTTTCACCAGCAGCTTTCCAGGTTCATAGATTTTAATAATGATAATGCAATTATTGCAAATAATGCGGACTGGCTGTTGGATTTAAATTACGTGGAATTCTTAAGGGAGGTTGGTGTCCATTTCTCAGTTAATAAAATGCTTACCGCGGAATGCTATAAACAAAGAATGGAAAAAGGATTAACCTTCTTTGAATTTAACTATATGATCATGCAGTCCTATGACTTCTTAAAACTAAACCAGCTTTACGGCTGCTCCTTACAGCTGGGCGGGAATGACCAATGGTCCAATATCTTAGGCGGCGTTGATTTGATCCGCAGAAAAGAACAAAAACCTGCCTATGGCCTAACCTTTAAATTACTTACCACCAGTGAAGGCATTAAGATGGGCAAAACCATGAAAGGTGCCGTATGGCTGGATCCCCAAAAAACCTCTCCATATGAATTTTATCAATATTGGAGAAATATCGAAGATGTTAAGGTGGAAGAATGTCTTGGTCTCCTCACCTTCCTTCCTATGGATGAAGTAAGAAGCTTAGGTGCCTTAAAAGATGCAGAAATTAATTATGCCAAAGATGTACTTGCCTTCGAAATCACTAAAATTGTACATGGTGAGGAGGAAGCAACAAAAGCCAAGGAGGCTTCCAAGGCTTTATTTAACGGAGGCATGAAATCCGATGACATTCCGACTACAACCTATCCTGCGGAACAATTTGCTGCCGGCATTGATTTAATTACTTTATTAGTAGACAGCAAAATGGCAGTATCCCGCTCCGATGCAAGAAGAACCATAATACAGGGCGGAGTCACGGTTAATGATGTTAAAATTACAGAGTTTGATAAAGTCTTTACAAACGATGATCTTGATTCAGAGGAATCTTTACTTATAAGAAAAGGTAAAAAAGCGTATCATTGTTTTAAAATAAAATAAGTTTTAAAATAAATAATCATGAATAGGGGGATATAAACATGCCTTGGTGTCCTAATTGTAAGATGGAATATGTGGATGGTATAACGATTTGTGCAGACTGCGGTACCGAATTAACTGAAAAATTAACGGAATCGCAGAAACTTATAACATTCATGGAAACAGAAAAAGAATTATTTGCCAAAAAATTTGTAGAATTTCTACACTATTCCAAGATAGACAGTGCCAGTTGTGAATTTGATGAAGAAAAACAGCAATGGGTTGTTTTAATTGAAGAAAAATCACAAAAACAAGTTAACAAGCTTTATAAAGCTTTCTACTCCGTTGAAACAGAACATGCATTTTCCGGCATAAAAGGCAATACGCCTGAACAGGACATAAAATCTGTCAGAAATACTGAAGATTTTTACGACAATATGAATGACAGAGCAAATTCTGAAGATAAAGAATCCTTATATGAAACTGATTTCGGTAAAACTTCCGAGGATGAGACGGAGGAAAGCAAAGTATCAGACGAAGAAATCACTGATAATCCTTACAAAACAAAATATGAATCCATGTTCAACGAAGATGAACTGCAGGAAATAGCAGAAAGTGCCAGGGCGAAACCAATCGCATCAACAACTTATGTAAAAAAAGAAGAACAATACAAGGATTTAAAATCGTCCGCAGTTACCTTCCTCCTGGTATCCATCTTAGGTATCGCAGTACTAATACTAAATGCCGCCGGAATTCTAAACATATTTGCGGGACCGATACCCTTCTTTATAATGGGTGCACTATTCATAGCCTTCCTGTATGTAAGTTTTTCCTCCTATGCGAAAGCAAAAAAGGTAGAAAAAGAAATTGAAGAAGAAAACCGCACAACCCAAGCCATAAACGACTGGCTGTCCCAAAATATAACCGCCGAACAATTAGATGCCTTAACCAATCCGGATGAAGCCGACGAAATACGTTTCTTCCATAAACTCGAAAAAATGAAAGAAATGATAACCGCCGAATTTGGTAATCAGGACGAAGCATATTTAGATTTTCTGGCAGAGGAATACTATAACAAAAATTTCGAGAACTAATAAAACTATTTAAATAAAAAAGAAAATACTTGCGGACTGAGCCAATAAAAATATTACCACACCTTGCAAAACACAGTGAGACCTGTGAAATAGGCTGTTAACAAACTGCAAAACAGGCGGAGGGTAAGGGGTATAAGTATGTTTTTTGCGTAGACCGTCCGCAGGTGGCGTTCATGTTTTGTCAAGACTCTGAAAGAGAATGTAAGCGAAGAGCTTACATTCTCTTTCAGAGTCTTGTAAAAAACATGCCACCTAAGGGAAAGGCACCAAAAAACATACTTATACCCCTTACCCTCCGCCGGCTAAAAACCATAGACAGCCTATTTCACAGGTTTCACGTCCCTTCGTTTACAATTTCCGTTCACAAGTTATCCATTTATCCAAAAATATCCTCCAATTCTTCCTTCGTCAAAGAATTAATAAAAACCTCCTGAGACTGAATTACCGAATCCGAAAGATTCTTTTTCCTGATTTGCAGCTTATAAATCTTTTCTTCTATGGTACCTTTCGTGATCAGTTTAATTACATGAACCGAGTTAATCTGTCCGATACGATAGGCCCGATCGGTTGCCTGCTCTTCCACTGCCGGATTCCACCAGGGATCATAATGAATAACCGTATCGGCACCGATAAGGTTAAGTCCGGTGCCACCGGCTTTTAATGAGATAAGAAAGACCTTGCCTTCCCCCTGATTAAAGCGCTTCACATATTCATTCCTGTTCTGGACTTTGGTAGAGCCTTCCAGGTAAAAACCAGGTATATTCTGATTCTTTAATTCCTTTTCAATAATGGAAAGCATGGAAGTAAATTGTGAAAACACTAAAATACGGTGTTCATTTGCAATGGCATCCGTAATAATCTCCATTAATAATTCTAATTTTCCACTTCCTCCGGTATAATTTTCAATAAAAGTACCCGGATGACAGCAGATCTGCCGGAGTCTTGTCAATGCAGCCAAAATTTTAAGTTTGCTCTTTTCCAATCCATTTTCTTTTATCTCATAATTCAATTCAGTTTTAGCGTTTTCAACATAAGAAAGATATACTTTCTTCTGCTCCGCCTCCATATCCGTAAGTATCTTCGTTTCCACTTTCTCCGGCAATTCGTGCAAAACATCCTTTTTCATACGACGAAGGATAAAGGGTAAAATACGTCTGTTTAAATCCTCCAAAACCCCTTCTTCCTCTCTCATAATAGGCTTTTCATACTGGTTTACAAATTTTGTATGGCCGAATAAATAATCCGGCATAATAAAATCAAAAATTGACCAGAGTTCCGATAAAGAATTTTCAATGGGTGTTCCCGTTAATGCAAATTTATGTTCTGCTTCCAGTAATTTAACCGATTTTGCATTTAGGGAATCTGCATTCTTAATAAACTGTGCCTCGTCAATAAATACAGTATGAAAGTTAAGCTTTTGATATAAACCGATATCCCTTCTTATTAAAGGATAAGAAGTAATTATTATATCCGCCTCTGTATCTGCTTCGATTAATTCCTGCCGTTCCTTCGGGTTCCCGGTAACAACCGAAGAGGTTAAGTGCGGTGCAAAATTTTCAAGCTCATCCTGCCAATTATAAATTAAAGAGGAGGGACATACAATTAAAAATCTTTCTTTGCCGGAACTTTCTTTAATAGCCGCAATATATACAATATTCTGTAAGGTTTTGCCTAAACCCATGTCATCTGCCAATATGCCGCCCAGGTTATTTTCAGATAAAGTCCTAAGCCATTTATATCCTGTTACCTGATAACCCCGAAGATTCGCCTGTATTCCTTCCGGTAATTTGTACTCCGTAGTATTGGGGTTTAAGATTTTTTTAACTAATTCCGTAAAATCTTCATTTTTTTCAACCTGCAGATGTTTTTCCTGAAAGACATTATTTAAATAAAGAGCCGTATTTTTTGATAATCCTATGGTCTCATTTTTTAACTCTTTCCCTGATACACCAAGATAATTTAAAATATTCCAGACTTCCCTGATATTGTTTTCTTCCAGATTAATAAAACTGCCGCTTTTTAAACGGTAATATTTCTTCTTCATCCGATAGGATTTAAATAAATCCTTTAATTCGTCTTTAGGTACATCTTCATAATTAATATCCATCTCCAGTAAATCCAGGCCATTGCTCACCCTTAAGCCGGCTTTAAAATTACCGGGAGATTTAATGTTGATTTTTTTAAAGGCATCCGAATAATATAATTCACATTCCTTTGCAAGTTCATGAATGGTATTCATCAAAAATTCATATATATCATCCTCATTACGCATGATAAAGCTGTGCTGCCTGGGTTGAAAACCAGCTTTTTCCAGATAATCAATATAATAATCTTCTTTCTGGGGCTGCCTTACAATGATAAAATTATCGGAGGGAGCATTTTCAAATGCATTAAATTCATGTTCACCATATTGATATCTTAATTCGGCGCAAATATAATTTTTCATCTTATCCAGATAAATAACCGGTTTTAACTCAGAAGTAATAAAA
>JAATEU010000034.1 GCA_015655565.1 Clostridiales bacterium | reverse complement strand
CATTCTGTATCAATATCTGCCTGTCCGGCAATCCATTCCGCTGTTTTCTGCGTGATATAATCCTTAATTGATGTCTGTAAATCAGATAGTTCTGAGGCGTCTTCTGCGGTCACCCAATAGGAAGGAATAACTTCTTTAGTTAAATAAGGTCCATATTGTTCATCAACAACCGGTTTTTCCTCGTATGCAGGATTATCTTCTACAAACCGGAATCCTGCAGGCAAATATTTCGGTAAAGACTGTGGCCACAGATTCGACCAACTATATATTTTCTGTTCTTCTTCGGAAAATGTAGTACTGTCAATTGCACGATAAGATCCATTTTCTTCAAATACTACAATATCAAGAGGCCCTTTACTAATCTGTATAGAATTTTCCAATGCCAATACATTATCCCACCATCTGCAGATCGCTGCCGGATTCTTGGCATTGTCAGTAATTACAACCTGGTTTTTTAGTACACTGGTCCCATAAGAAGACTTAAGCCATACCGGATTATCACATTCTTCACTGCTTAACACCGGGAGCGGTGCCCAATCAGGTGTCTCTCCTGCATCATATGGTATAATATCGCCACTGGCATACATCATGCTTACACCATAAATGTCCTGCGCACCTTTTGCTTTCCATTGACCTTTGTCCTGTGTAAACATTTCAGGATCTAAAAGCCCTTCCGCATAAAGACTGTTCAAATACTTAATACCATTTTTGAATTCCTCACTATTGGCACCAAACGTCAGCTTTCCATCAACCATAGTAAATCCGTAGTCATCGATTGACATGCCAAACCAACCGGCGAAATACCCAAGATGTTTATTATCAGGGTCAAAAGAGAATGGTATCTCATCATCAGGATCTCCATTTCCATTTGCATCCTGTTCTTTGAAATTTCTTAATACTTCCCTCAATTCTTCTGTTGTGGCAGGCATTTCAAGTCCAAGATTATCCAGCCATCTGGTATTAATATAAGGGTTAAAATCTACCTCCGGTGCTTCCATAACATACGGAATAGAATAAATATGACCATCAGGTGCTGTCATAGCCTCTCGCACACCTTCCTGCTCAAGGATTGCAGTAATATTGGGACAATACTTTTCGAAGTAATCTTCCAATGGAATGAAAGTTCCCATCTGCATACCATATGTTAAGATATCTGTATCAGATATAGTCCATCCGCCAATGCAATCTGCATAGTCACCTGAACTTAGGGCAAGACTGAATTTTTCTTTCGCAATTTCATATGGGTAATGTTGAACTTCCACTTTAATACCCGTTTGTTCCTCTAATACAGGCATCATATAATATTCCCCTGACTCGCTGGAATCATCAACAAATAAAGAAAATGAATATTCTCCGGCATCAACAATCGGTAAACCTTCCGGGTACATTACGCCGCCGACTTTTCCTGATTCATCCACTGTAGCATCCTCTTGTTTGTTTGTGTTCCCCACCGTTGTTTCTTTTGATGCACACCCCGATACTACTGTCATGATACCCATTGTTGCCGAAAGCAGAGCTGCAATCACTTTTTTGTTTTTCATAACGACATCCTCCTAATTTTGTTTTATGCCAAAGTCTCATTAACAGACTTTAAGTCCTTATGTACTAACCCTTTACAGATCCAATCATAATCCCTTTGACAAAATGCTTCTGAACAAGCGGGTACATAATCAATACCGGAATACTGGATACGATAATAAGTGAATATTTCATCAGTTCCGTTAACTGACGTTTTTCTTCCAGGGCAGCCTGCTGCGCTGCCGTAGTTACCGTCTGTGCCAGCTGACTTTGATTCTGTACCAGAATTGAACGCAGAATCAACTGTAAGGGAAACTTTATATCCGATTTCATGTAAAGTAAGGCAGAAAAATAAGAATTCCAATGTCCTACCCCGTAATACAATACCATAATTGCTATAATCGCTCCTGAAAGCGGCAGTGCAATCCAAAAGTAAAATCGTGTTTGCCCGCAGCCATCAATTGCTGCAGCATCATACAATTCTTCAGAAATATTCATCTTGAAAAAGGTTCTTGCTACAATCATATTATATACACTCAACGCTCCCGGAAGGATGAGTGACCACATGGTATCCAGCAGGTGCAGGTTTTTTACAACTAAATAGGTTGGTATCATACCGCCACTTACAAACATGGTAATCATGTAGAATATCGTTACAAATTTCTTTCCGCTGAATTTATCCCTGGAAAGTGCATATGCCGTAGGCAGCGTAACCGCCAGATTTAATAAAGTACCACAGAAAGTATAAAGCAGTGAATTCACAAATCCTGATATTACCTGGCTGTTCTTAAACACTTCCCGATACCCCTTTAAAGTCAATCCAATAGGATGAAACACAACTTGACCGCTTACCACTGCCGCCGGATCACTAATTGAAGATACCACTATAAAATATAACGGGTATGCTACAATCAAAAATAAAAGGGTAAGAATCATAAAAATACAGATATCGTAAATCACGTCAGTTCTTGATCTCTTTTTTCTTCTCATATTGTCTTCTCCCTTACCATAAACTAATTCCTGATAACTTATCAGATATTTTATTAACAGTGATTAGCAAAATTGCATTTATTACCGAATTAAACAAACCGATTGCCGACGAATAGGAAATATTATTGTCTATCAATCCTACCTGATATACATAGGTGGAAATTACCTGGGATACACTCATGTTCAAATCATTTTGCAATAAAAACACCTTCTCGAATCCAATCGATAAGATACTGCCGCAGCTTAATATAAGCAAAATTGTAGCTGTTGGAATAATACTCGGAAGATCAATAAATTTCACAATCTGGAATTTACTAGCCCCGTCCATAACTGCTGCTTCATGTAATTCCGGACTGACCGATGAAAGGGCGGCAAAGTAGATAACCGAACTCCACCCCATCCCCTGCCAAACACCTGACCATACGTAGATATGCCTCCAATAACTTTTCTCGGCCATAAAGTTAATGGCCTGGCCCCCGAACATTTCAATAATATGATTAATAATACCTACACTGGGAGACAGATAAAGCAGCAACATGCCGCACATAACTACGGTAGAGATAAAGTTTGGTGCATATGTAACTGTCTGAATTACTTTTCTATATTTCTTATGCCGAAAAGAATTCAATAACAAGGCAAATATAATTGGAATTGGAAATCCTGCAATTAGTGAATAGACGCTAAGTATAAAAGTATTCTTAACCGTACTTATAAAATATGGCGAATTAAAAAATCTTTGAAAATGCGTAAGCCCTGCCCAGGGGCTTCCCCAAAAACCTAATTTTGCATTGTAATTCCGAAAAGCAATCTGTATCCCATACAGGGGAATATAACTAAATATAAGGGTAATAATCATTCCCGGAAGAACAAATAACCAAAGAGGGTAATCTCGTCTAAGATTCTTTAAAAAAGTTATTTCTTTCTTTACTTTATCCATAGTTACTTTTTGTTTCTTCATACGCATCTCCTCTTCCTTCTGTTTCTTATTTATAAATCAGTGTTAACAAACTTTTTTATCATTCGTTAATATTTTATCTCTTTTTTATCATTTTGTCAATTAATCATGCTCAATTTCATACAATATATTTAATATTTCTGTTTATTTTATGCAATTTGCCATTGTTTGCTTTATTCTTATTTATTCCGCATTTAACTTTTATTAATGTAAATATTAAATCATTTTTTTATTATGTTAAAGCCACTTATTTTCCAACGGGCCAGGAGTTTAAATTTGAGGCTAAAACCATGTTTTCCCCGCCTCTTCCCGAACCGCACTATCTGTCCAACTGCTTTCTCATCCACCCGTCAGACTATAGGTGCGGTCACAGCAATACTCCCAGTACATCATTCCCAACAGCCCTTTTTCTTTTACATATTCTGCCTTGTTCTCAAGGGATTCTTTATCATCATAACTGATAAAATGATAATTTTGTTCCTATTCTTTTCCTCCAAAGATATTATAATATCATTTTAACATTTTTAATTATTGATCTTTTTTTGATTTATCATTTTATTGCTTTTTTTATTTTCAATATTAACATTTGTTTATCCTTTTTACAATATCTTTTTATCTTAATTTGAAATTAATTTATTTTCATATGCAGATTGTATATTGTTTTCTGTCGTTTTTTGTTATTTATCGTTATTATATATTTTTTTTGAATTTTTAATTATATTATCTGCTATTTATCTTTTATCTTTTTTATTGTACTTATTATAAATTTATTAACATTTTAATGGTTTTTATTTGAATACACTACAACATTATGTTATAATACCATTAGATGTTATGTTCTACTAAATGAATAGCTATGTCTATTATATTAATCTAAATGTAATCACGACATATTATTATTGTAATTGAACACTACTTATATTTAT
>JAATEU010000595.1 GCA_015655565.1 Clostridiales bacterium | reverse complement strand
TTGCAACCAGCAAAGCAAAGGAAGTAGACACAGCACAATGGCCACATCACACAAGTTGGAAGTGGAGGTGAGTGTGGAATACATCTGGGCTCGGACTTGAGGACCGCACTGACAAGTTGATGCATGAGAGCAGATGCAAGCAGAAACAGGACCCATGTGTTGATGCACATGTCGGGTTGCCATCATTACTGTGCATCTGGTCAGCTGCGCTCAGCACCATCATCACGGCAGACACGGTCTCCGTGAAGCTCCATGAATTTATTAAAAATGGCACTGATAAAATCCAGGCTTGTTGGTCTTACGGTACCCCTTGCAATCCGTACTCTGTCCCATGCACTTAATTCTGCCGACATATGATCCTCTCCCAACTTAATAATTTAGCTTTTCACCAGCATAGATATAGTTTGTTTTAACTTATTACGCTTTACGATTTTATCAATAAACCCATGTTCAAGTAAAAATTCCGCCCTCTGGAAACCTTCCGGCAGACGCTGGCCTATGGTCTGTTATATTACCCTGGGGCCTGCAAAGCCAATTAAGGCTCCCGGTTCTGCCAGGATAACATCACCCAGCATGGCAAAGCTTGCCATAACTCCACCGGTAGTCGGGTCGGTTAATACCGAGACATATAACAAGCCGGCTTCATCATGTTTTTTTAATGCCTGTGAGGTTTTTGCCATCTGCATTAAGGAAACGATACCTTCCTGCATTCTGGCTCCACCGGAACAACAAAAGAGAATAACGGGAAGTTTGTTTTTCGTTGCTTCTTCAATCATTCTGGTAATTTTTTCACCAACTACCTCACCCATACTTCCCATTAAAAAGTTTGATGCCATAACACCAATTGCTATTCTTGTATCATCAATCTTTCCTTCGCCTGTAATGACCGCTTCATCCAGATTGGTTACAACTTTCATAAGTTCCAGCTTGTTTTTATAACCTGGGAAGTTAAGGGGATCACTGATGGGAAGTTCGGTATTCCATTCAAGAAAGCTGCCTTTATCCAATATCATACTTAATCTTGTGCGGGGACTTACACGGAAATAATTCCCGCAATTGGGACATATATAATAATTGGCCACCACATCGTCCGTATATATAATCTCATTACATTTCTCACATTTTTCAAATAATCCGTCGGGAATCTGTGCCTCATCCAGGGAGTCTTTTATTTTCTCACCTAATTGTATCTGCTTTAAATCTGCAGCAAAACTGGGATTTTTTTTAAACATTTCCTTCTTAAGCATATCAACCTCCGTTTCCGGATAACAGTCTCTCTACAAATCCGGTATCTGTTTTACCTTTAATATAATCCTCGTGGTTAATAATGCGGTATTGAAAATCTATATTTGTATCGATTCCCTCAATAACCAATTCTCCCAGTACACCCCGCATTTTCTGGATTGCCAGTTCCCGGTTTGCGTCATGTACCATGAGCTTGACAATCAGGGAATCATAGGCAGCCGGTATCCAATACCCTGCATACAGGGCTGAATCAATACGCACACCATTGCCGCCCGGCATGTGCAGACTGGTTACTAATCCTGGGGAAGGCATAAAATTCTTGTTTGGATTTTCTGCATTAATCCTGCATTCAATAGAATGCCCCTGGATTTTAATATCTTCCTGGGTAAAGGAAAATTTTTCACCGTCTGCAATTTTAATCTGCTCCCGGATTAAATCTATGCCGGTAACCATTTCCGTTACTCCATGTTCCACCTGTATCCTTGTATTCATTTCGATAAAATAAAAACAGTTCTTCTGATCCAATATAAATTCAATGGTTCCCGCATTACTATAGTCAGCTGCTTTTGCAGCTTTAATAGCTGCGGCACCCATGGTTCTTCTTAATTCTTCATTAATTACGAAAGAAGGAGCCTCTTCAATCATTTTCTGGTGTCTTCTCTGGATGGAACAGTCCCTTTCTCCCAGATGTACTACATTTCCATAATTGTCTGCTAATATCTGGAATTCGATATGTCTTGCCTTTGGAATATATTTTTCAATGTACATGGTGCCGTCACCAAAGGAACTTTTTGCTTCCTGGCTGGCAGTCTCAAAGTGTTGTATAAACTCTTCTTCCGATTGGACAATGCGCATACCTTTGCCGCCGCCGCCTGCGGAGGCTTTAATCATAACCGGATAACCCATCTCATCGGCGGCCTTTTTCCCGTCTTCTGCTGACAAAACAGGTTCCCTGGTGCCGGGAACTACCGGTATACCTGCTTCCATCATAGTTTTTCTTGCTTCCGACTTGTTGCCCATCCGATCAATTACTTCAGCAGATGGTCCGATGAAGGTTATATTACATTTACGGCAAAGGGCAGCAAATTTACTGTTTTCAGATAAAAAACCAAAACCGGGGTGAATGGCATCCGCTCCGGTTGCAAGAGTTGCACTTAAGATCCGGTCCATTCTTAAATAACTGTCTTTTGCGGGCATTGGACCAATGCACACGGTCTCATCAGCAAGTTGGGCGTGCAAGGCGTCTTTATCGATATCTGAGCATATGGCAACAGTGCCGATGCCCATTTCTCTGCAAGTACGAATAATACGGACAGCAATCTCTCCCCGATTAGCTATTAATACTTTTTTTATCATAGTTGGTGCTCCCATCTCAAATATTTCCTGAATCAGCCTATTGCAAAAGTTAACTCCGCTTCGGCAAAAATTTTATCTCCGTCATATGCCTTTGCGTTAGCAACTCCAATATTCCCCTTCCGTTTTATTAATTCTACCTCCAGGGTTAAAACATCACCAGGTACAATTTTATTCCGAAATCTTGCCTTATTTATCCCACCAAAATAAGAATTCTTACCCTTGTTTTCTTCCAGTGATAAACATATTACAGCACCTACCTGTGCCAATGCTTCAATAACCAATACACCGGGTACCACAGGTTCGTCTGGAAAATGTCCGATAAAATACGGTTCATTATAGGTTATGCATTTACGTCCGACAGCACGTTTACCTGGTTCTAATTCATCAATACGGTCGATTAACAAAAAAGGACTTCTTTGCGGTATAATTTTTTTTATATCATTAATATTTAACATTTTCTGCTCCTAACTGAATAAGAATCTGTTGTACATCTTCCGGTAGTCTATTTATTATTATAATGGTTTTATACTTACTAATGCCTGCCCGTATTCAACCATATCTTTATTTGTGACCATTATTGCTTCTACAACACCGTCATAAGCAGATTCTATTTCATTCATTAATTTCATGGCTTCTACAATTCCAATTATCTGACCTTTTTTTATAATATCGCCAACAGCAATAAAAGGTTCGCTTTCTTCTGATTTTGCCATATAGAAAGTACCTACCATGGGTGAAGTAATAATCAGCTTATTTGATTCACATTTATCCGTACCGGCATTGATTCCCGCATGTATAGGGGAAGCCTGCACTTCGGGCACCTGACCAGAAACCACATTACGGTTAATCTCAAGCGACAGGCTGCTGTCACCTTCCACATATTTAAAAGAAGTTAAAGAAGACTCGGATACTGTTTGAATCAGTTTAATAATATTTTCCATTTCCATCGTTTATCTGCCTCCTAACCTACGAATTTCTTAACTAATAAACTGCCGTTATGTCCACCGAAACCCAGAGAATTACTGATTGCATAGTTAACTGTTTTATTGGTTTTCGGCAGCTTAGTATAATTTAAATCTAATTCTTCATCCTGTACTTCATAACCGGCGGTTGCATGGATATAATTTTCCATAACAGATTTCACACAGGTAATGAATTCTACAGCACCTGCAGCTCCTAACATGTGACCGGTCATAGATTTCGTTGAATTAACATTTAATTTATATGCATGTTCTCCAAATGCTTTTTTAATAGATCTGGTTTCAAATAAATCATTATGATGGGTACTGGTTCCATGAGCATTTATATAATCCACATCTTCAGGTTTAATTCCGGCTTCCTTAACAGCTAATAACATAGCCATGGCAGCTCCTTCTCCGTCTTCACTTGGAGACGTTATATGGAATGCGTCACAAGTTGCGCCATAACCTGCAAGTTCTGCTAAGATATCAGCCCCTCTTGCCATTGCATGTTCATAGGATTCCAATACAACAACACCGGCACCTTCACCCATTACAAATCCGCTTCTCTCTTTATCAAATGGTATGGATGCTCTTTTAGGATTCGTTTCTGTGGTCATAGCGGATAATGCTGAAAATCCGGCTATTCCCATGGGTGAAATTGCAGCTTCGGTTCCACCTGCAATCATAACATCCACTTCATTGCACTGAATATAACGGCACGCATCTCCTATGGAATGGGTACCTGTTGCACATGCAGTTACAATATTGGTACATTTCCCTTTTAATCCAAAATTAATTGCAACATTACCCGCTGCCATATTCGATATCATCAATGGTACCATTAAAGGAGCAACCCTTTTAGGTCCCTTCTCCAATAATTTTTGGTGTTCCCGTTCGATAGCCTGAAGACTTCCGATTCCGGAACCAACGGATACCCCGATTCTTGTTACATCCTCCCGGTTCAAATCCAGCCTGGCGGTTTTTATAGCCTGTGCCGATGCCGCTACAGCAAACTGACAGAAAGCCTCCATTCTTTTCGCTGCTTTCGGCTCCATATACTTCTCCGGTTGAAAACCCTCTACCTGAGCCGCCAACTTTACCTTGTAATCTGTTGTATCAAAATACGTAATCGGCTTAAATGCCGTCTTCTGTTCCTTAATATTATCCCAAAACGTATCTATATCATTTCCCATGGCTGAAATAATACCCATACCCGTTACAACCACTCTCTTCATATACAGTAATCCTCCTTATAAACTAAGGTTACATGCAGTAACCTCTCAAACTGTTCTTTAGATATATCAGACTTTTCAATAAATGTACTTCATTTTTAACTTACCGCTTTTAACGTACTTAACGTACCGCATCTTAACATACCGCATTTTCTGTCTGTTGTAGATAAGTTTTTACTTGCCTTCCCTTCACTACATTCAGACGGTCTGCGCAAAAACTTATCTACAACAGACAGAAAATGCTCTCTACCTAAAATAGGTATTTTACAGTATTAGGTTAAATTCCTAAGCCGCCATCCACCTGTATGGTCTGGCCGGTTATATATGCTGCTTTATCTGATGCTAAAAAAGCTGCCGTCTCAGCAATGTCCTCTGCTTCACCCAGTCTTTTCAAGGGAATTAATCCCGTTATCTTTTCCTTTAATTCATCCTTTAAAACTGCTGTCATATCCGTATTAATATAACCGGGTGCAATGGCATTCACGGTAATTCCCCTTGAACCTAATTCCTTGGCTAAGGATTTGGTCATGCCGATTACTCCGGCCTTTGCCGCACTGTAATTAACCTGACCTGCATTGCCGCATATACCGGATACGGAGGAGATGTTAATGATTCGGCCGCTTTTTTGTTTCAGCATAATACGGGAAGCCTGTTTCAAGCAATTAAAAACACCCTTCAGATTCGTATCAATAACCGCATCAAACTCCTCCTCCGTCATCTTAAGAATTAGATTATCCCTGGTTATTCCTGCATTGTTTACTAATATATCCAACTTTCCGAATTGTTTTTTCACTTCGGCAAACATAAGCTGTACGGCTTCAAAATCAGCAACATCTGCCTGATAGGGAATAGCTGTCCCTCCGGCATTTTTAATCTGCTCTGTTACTTCATCCGCCTTTTCTTTAGAACCACTGTAATTTACTACAACTGTAGCACCATACCGTGCCAGTGTAATGGCAATGGCTCTGCCAATCCCCCTGCTGGCACCGGTTACGACTGCAACTTTTTTCTCTAGCATCCTATAGCCTCCTGTAAATGATTCAAATTATCTATTTTTTCAATATTAATCACTTTACATGATTTATCAATTTTCTTTACAAATGCAGACAGTGTTTTACCTGGACCAATTTCGATAAAAGTATCCACACCGGCCGCTATCATATTTTCCACACTTTGCTGCCACTTCACGGAAGAATAAACCTGTCTGGCCAAAAGGCTCCGGATTTCATCTTTTTTATGGATTAATTGTGCATTTACATTAGCTGTATAAGGTATCCCGGGTTCTTTAATCTGAATATCACCTAATACCTGATAGAGTTTTTCTCCCGCTTCCTTAAGCATGGGGGAATGAAATGGTCCGCTTACATTCAGGGGAATTACCCTTTTGGCACCATTTTTCATCAGTTCCTCGCCTGCTGCTTCCACCGCTTTTCTTTGTCCTGAGATTACGGCCTGACCAGGACAGTTATAATTGGCAATCGTAACTACACCTTCTATATCCATACAAACCTTTTCAATTATTTCATTTTGCATTCCTAAAACAGCCGCCATGGCGCCTGTTCCCGGTTCTACCGCCTCCTGCATGAGAATTCCCCTCTGGCGTACAACCCGGATCCCTTCTTCAAAACTTAAGACACCGCCGGCCATTAATGCGGAATACTCTCCTAAGCTTAATCCGGCACATACATCCGGTTTCATACCTGTCTTCATAACCTGGAGTAACATTGCCATACAAGTAGTAACCATTGCAATCTGTGTAAACTCGGTTATATTTATTTTATCATTTTCCTCAAAGCAGAGTTGTGCCATATCTATACCAAGTATCGCGGACGCTTTTTGATAAATGTCTTTGGAATCCTCATATTTATCATAAAAATCCCTTCCCATTCCAATATATTGTGCACCCTGCCCCGGAAATATAAATGCCTTTTTTCCCATTTTTTATAATCCTTTTCTTGATAGAAAATTTTTCATTAAATCATCTGCCTGTTCCACAATTTCCTTTATGATTTCCTTACAGGACTGTTCTTTTGATACAAGGCCTGCTATTTGCCCGGCCATTACGGAACCATTGATAATATCCCCTTCTACAACTGCTTTTTTAAGAGAACCTAAGGTAATCAGCTCCAATTCTTCAAAACTCTTGCTTTCCTGCTCCAGTTTCAGATAATTTCTGGTCATATTATTACGGATGGAACGTACCGGATGCCCCGTAGAACGGCCGGTAACCGTAGAGTCGATGTCTTTGGAAGACAGGATTCTTTTCTTATAATTATCATGAACGATGGATTCATGGGAAACGACAAACCTTGTTCCGATCTGTCCGGCTTCCGCTCCCAGCATAAAAACTGCTGCCAATCCTCTTCCATCACCAATTCCTCCGGCCGCTATCACCGGAATATCCACCGCATCAACAATCTGAGGAATTAAAGCCATTGTAGTTAATTCCCCTATATGCCCTCCGGCTTCACAGCCTTCCGCAATTATGGCATCAGCACCGTACTTTTCCATTCTCTTAGCCAGTGCTACCGAGGCAACAACTG
>JAATEU010000391.1 GCA_015655565.1 Clostridiales bacterium | reverse complement strand
TTGTTAAAACCGATTGAGCACCCGGACCCGCTGCAACAGCCACCGCCTGTGACGCTCCAAGTGTAAGCGGGGTCAAAAACGCCGATGTTAACGCACCGCCCGTGACGCCGCCCGAGTCGAACGCCAGCCCAACGAAAAGTTTGGACGTAAATTTCATCATGATTAGCGCCATGGAATAAAGCGGAACCAAAAACCACAAAATGTTTATTTGCGTCAAAATTTTCACCATGGAAATCAATGCAGCAAACCCTATGCCTATGGCAAGAGTTATGCGTATCGTCATTTTTTTTATATGGCCGTTGGTTATTTCCTCAAGCTGCTCGCCCAGCACGGTGACGGCCGGCTCCGATAACGTTATTGCAACGCCGAGCACAAACCCAACTAAAAGCAGCATCCACTTAAACCAATCGGGGCGGACAGGATCCAAAAATATCTCGCCGATATATTTTCCGGCAAACGCAAAGCCAAAGTCAATTCCCGACAAGAAGATGAGCAAGCCGACGTATACGGAAATTGCGCCGAGCAATATTATGATAAATTCCTTTTTAGGAAGCTTGATCAGCAGAAACTGAAACGGCAAAAACACAATAACAACCGGGAAAAGCGCAAGCGCAACACCGCTCAGATTTGAAACGATGATTTCGCCCAAACTTTCCGCCGCCCCCGGATCATATACGCCGGCAGGCGGAACTATGCCGCCGTTTAACGCTTTCAAGACTAATCCGTAAATGAAAAGAGCCAGTATAGGCCCCACTGATGCAAGCCCTATTATACCGAAAGTGTCTTCGTTGGTTTTATGCTTCGACATCGTGCCTGAAATGCCCATGCCGAGCGCCAGTATAAACGGTACCGAAACGTCACCCGTGGTTGCGCCGCTGCCATCGAAGGCCAACGCGATAAATTCCCCGGGGACGAAAATGACCATAAGAAATATCACGATATAGAAGGCCGCCAAAACGATCTTGATGTTCAGGTCATTCATAATTCTGAACAGCGAGAATCCGACCAACACACCTATTCCCGTGCCCATTATCCATACAAACAGCGTTTCATTTACACTTGGCATTATCATGTGGGTCTGTCTGGCCAATACCGACAAAGCCGGCTCGGCAACCGTCGCAAGGAGTCCGAACACAAAACCGAAAAAGATTATAAAAACGACTTTTTTCAGCTTTATCAGCGAACTTCCCACCAGTTTTCCGATAGGCAGAATACTGATATTGAGGCCGTCCAGAAACAGCGACTGCCCTATAACGACACCTGCATAACCAATAATTAACTTCACATAATCGGACGTATTTTTCATAGGCGCCACAAAACAGCAGACAATTATTATAATCGCTGCGAGTGGAAGTGACGATAATAAAGTTTCTTTTAATGTTTTAATGAATTTCATAATCTTATTATATTATAAATGTGAAAACATTACAACCACTTTTCCACATCAAACTAAAAAACCATGAACACCCGGCCTGCGAAAATATGAACAAAAGAAACAGCAGCTTTCCTAACCTGACGGAAAATTGTCATTTAGCGTTACCCATTCAAAAGTGGAAAATCTGAAAGTTGCAGTTACACTACAAGCTGTATAGTACATCTAATCAGTTATAAAATTTCTTCCATATTGTTTTAGCAGAAATATGTGTTATACCCAAAAACTCCGAATCATTTGTACATACAGCTAATTTGTGGTTTTTATCTATATCGTATCTATAAAACATTGGTTTTACTTTATCGTTTGAAATCAAATTAATCTTTCCATCTTGTAACTGAAATCTAAAAGAATTTAATGGTATCATAAGACCAACGGCCTATATACTTAATATAGCTCTCTTTCAGTGTCCATAAATCATAAAATAATATCTTTTGTTCATCTATGTTTTTACCTGTAATAACTTCATATTCAGATTTATCAAAAAAACGTTTAGCTATATTAATATCTATATCTTTTACTACCTCAACATCAACTCCTATTTCATACTGACACCATCCACATACCACCCATTTTCCTGAATGTGAGACATTAAAATATTGATCAGAGATACCATGAAAATAAGGTTTCCCATACTGATTATTAACAATATGTATATCTTTATTACTCTTATTCAATTTGCAGCATGCCAAGTAACGAACTAATGCACCAGCATATACGCTTCTCTTTGCATCAATTTTAAATTTATATTGTTCTACTTTTTTTTCCGTTCTTCAGATATCACATTAAATAAATCATGATACAAATCATCACTGATATTCTCTTCTATATCCATTACAAAAATCTCAACCACATTAAATTCCTCCAACTTATCTTTTTGCCATGATTTATTCCAAGAATTCCTACCGTTCTTTTGCGTTCCCGGATGTGAATGACAGCCGCTCCAAGCAAGTCATTGTTTTTTGTTACTCCTTCGTCAAAAGGAAGTACTATCCCTCGATCTGGGTTGTTCTCTCACTGAATGCTCCAAAACGCTGTTTTGACGCATGCAATACCACCTGTATCAGAGCCTCAACGTTATGTCAAGCTCTGATACCTTTTCCAGCAGTTTTCGGTTTTCTCTTTCCAACTGTTCGATACTTTCACTTCTGGACATTTCGGGGCTGTTGACAAACGACATAATCGTTCCTCCTTAAAAAATAAATGCTCAAACTTACGCCTTTAAAACCTGCGGTCTAAGTTTGAGTATCAATACTTTTATCAGCAAAAATATGTAATAAATCTATTGACATTTTTGTTCTACTGGAGTAAAATAAAATTGCAGACATTCTACTGGAGTAAAATATCTTCGGAAAGGAGTTTACTTATGCAAATTAAGCTATTCGATTCAGAACTGAAGATTATGGACGTTCTTTGGAAAAATGGCGATACCACCGCAAAGCAGATTGCGGAAAAATTGAAAGAGCAAGTCGGATGGAATAAGACAACATCTTATACTCTAATCAAAAGATGCATTGATAAGGGTGCTATTGAGCGCATTGAGCCGAATTTTCTTTGCCATCCTCTTGTCACCATTGAACAAGCAAGGGAACTTGAAACAACAGAACTTATCAACAAAATGTATGACGGCGCTGCGGATCAGCTTGTTGCTTCTATTTTAAGGCGAAAAAGTCTATCCTCGGAAGAAATTAATAGACTAAAGCAGTTAGTCGATAATCTGAAACGAGGCGATACGAATGGATGATATGATAATACACATAAAGCGCATTAGTCGGTTGCCTTTTTTCCTGCGCAAAGGATTGGATTCTTTCCAGCTAAAGATAATCGCTCTTGTATTTATGACACTGGGACACGCTGTTATGTTTCTAAAAACAATAGTTCCTTTTTTCCATGAGCATGAAAGCATCCTCTTAGCTATTTGCCGTTTTTCTGCACTCCTGTTTTTATATATAGCGGTGGAAAGCGGACATCATACCCGCAGCAAAAGAAAGTTTCTGCTTCGGCTTTATCTGGCGGGGCTTATCATGGGGCTTATCAATTGTTATCTTGCCGAAGCGGGAATATTCGCAGATTTTAGTATTTTTTACACCTTGTTTTATACCCTGCTGTTTAGCTTTTTGCTGGAGGGGATTTGGAACTCCGTAAAAGATAAGCAATGGAAGCATCTGATACTGTATTTGATTGGAGTTGCAGTGGCGTGGCTTCCGCACTGGCTCTCTCTGTATATGCACAGGGGCTTGCCCCAACTATTCCCTATTTTTGAAACAACGCAGCTTTTTACGATAATGAAACTCGTCAAAGCTATTATTCCAAGTCCGATGAAAACGGAGTATCAGTTTTTGTTTATTGCTATGGGCATAGTGTGGTATCTGATACGCAATCGGCATTGGCAGTGCATTCTGTTTGCCGTATTTTGCGGAATAAGTCTGATAGGAAATATCCATATGAATCGCATTGGCGGATTTTACGGGCCATTTTATGAGATTTTTTTGGATGGCCAATATTGGATGATTCTGGCTATACCTTTTATCTGGCTATATAATGGCCGGCGGGGCAAAAAAATAAAAGCTTTTTT
>JAATEU010000450.1 GCA_015655565.1 Clostridiales bacterium | reverse complement strand
TTGCGGAAGAATTGGGCATACATTTTTATGACAGGGAGCTGCTACGGCTGGCTTCGGATGAAAGCGGCATCAATGAAGAGTTGTTCGGCCGGATGGATGAACAGTTAAAAAAGAGCCTTTTATTCCGGATTGCAAGAAAAGAATATAAGGGACAGCTGATTCCTCCGGACAGTGAGGATTTCGTATCAAATGATAATTTGTTTAATTACCAGGCTAAGGTAATCCGTGGGCTTGCAGAACAGGAATCCTGTGTCATTGTAGGAAGATGTGCCGATTATATCTTGAAAGATATGGACAATGTAGTTAAGATTTTTGTCCATGCCTCTTTAGAGGATTGCGTGAAAAGACTGGAAGATATGTTCAGCCTGCCTGCAAAAGAATTAGAACGGAAAGTGGTGTCAACTGATAAACGCCGTGCAGAATATTACAGGTATTATACGGGCAGGAACTGGGAAGATGCCAAGAACTATGATTTGTGTTTAAACAGCCGGCGGTTAGGCTTTGATAAATGTGTGCAGATTGTAAAAAATTATTTGGCTATCCGGTTTGAAAGCAATTAGTATTCTAATATGTAGTATACGATTCAAAATGAAAGAAGATAGATTCATAGAAAAGAGGATGCTGTTATGATATCAAACAAAATGATTGAATTAGTACAAAATAGTTCTGTGATTCGGGCTATGTTTGAAGAAGGAAAGAGGCTTGCTTCTATTTACGGCTCTGAAAATGTATTCGATTTCAGCTTGGGCAACCCCAGTGTAGAACCGCCGGAAGCGGTAAAGAATGCGGTAATTGAGACAGTAACCGGGGAAAGTGCTAATTTAGTCCATGGATATATGAATAATTCCGGATATGAAGATGTCAGGAGTACCATTGCAGACTCCATTAATAAGAAATTCAATACTTCATTTACAGAAGAAAATATCATAATGACAGTTGGTGCTGCCGGAGGTTTAAATGTAATTTTAAAAACATTGTTAAATCCGGGTGATGAGGTTATTACCTTTGCCCCTTTCTTTGGTGAATACCGTAATTATGTGGACAATTATGATGGCGAATTAGTTGTTGTCAGTCCCAATACGGCTACCTTCCAGCCAAATCTTTCCGAATTTGAAAAGAAGATTACGGATAAAACAAAAGCGGTAATTGTCAATACCCCAAACAATCCGACAGGAGTTGTTTATTCGGAAGAAACAATCATTGCCTTAGCGGATATCTTAAACAGAAAGCAGGCTGAGTTAAAAACTTCCATATACTTAATTTCAGATGAACCTTACAGGGAATTAGTATACGGTGGAATAACAGTTCCCTACCTGACGAAATATTATAGGAATACCATAGTTGGATATTCTTATAGTAAATCCCTGTCCTTGCCCGGTGAGAGAATCGGTTATTTAGTGATTCCCGGGGAGGCGGACGCATTTAAAGATGTGGCTGCCGCCGCCAATGTTGCCAACCGGATTTTAGGTTTCGTAAACGCTCCTTCCCTGATACAGCGTGTAGTTGCCAAGTGTCTGGATGCGGAAGTAGATATATCGGTATACAACCGTAACCGTGAATTGCTATATAACAGTTTAATTGAGTACGGATATACCTGTGTTAAGCCAGAAGGCGCATTTTATTTATTTGTAAAGGCCTTGGAAGAGGATGATAAAGCATTTTCAGCGGCAGCCAAAAAGTATAATATCCTTATTGTACCGGGTTCCTCCTTTGGCTGTCCGGGATATTTCAGAATAGCGTATTGTGTGGATTATAAAACCATAGAAGGATCCCTCGGCAGATTTAAAAAGCTGGCCCTGGAATATCTGGGAAAATAAGTCGTGGCGCTCACGCAGACGGGAGATTACTATGAAATCATGGGAGAAGAACATAAGGAAGGTTGTGCCTTACGTACCGGGAGAACAACCTGACATACCCGATATGATAAAATTAAATACCAATGAAAATCCATACGCCCCGGCTCCGGGTGTTATAAATGCAATAAAAGGATTTCGGACGGACAAATTAAGATTATACCCGGATCCAACGGCAAAAGTACTGGTAGATGCCCTGGCGGATTATTACGGCCTTGCCGGAGACCAGGTATTTGTTGGAGTTGGGTCTGATGATGTATTGGCGATGGCCTTTATGACATTTTTTAATTCGGATAAACCGATTTTATTCCCGGATATTACTTATTCTTTTTATGATGTTTGGGCAGATTTATTCCGGATTCCTTATGAACGGCCGGCACTTGATGAAAATCTCAGAATAAAAAAAGAGGATTACCATAGGGAAAACGGAGGAATTGTCATAGCCAATCCCAATGCCCCGACTTCTATATATGAAGATGTTGATTTTATCCGGGATATCTTAAAATATAACCAGCATTCGGTAGTGATTGTAGATGAGGCTTATATTGACTTTGGAGGTACCAGTTCCATAGGGCTTCTAAAGGAATTTGACAATCTTTTGGTCGTACAGACCTTTTCAAAATCCCGCTCCATGGCCGGTATGAGAATTGGATATGCCATGGGAAGCCCGGCTTTAATAAAAGCCATTAATGATGTGAAATATTCTTATAATTCCTATACCATGAACCAGACTTCCATTTATTATGGAGTGGAAGCTGTAAAGGATAGAGTTTATTTTAATGAATGTTTAGGAAAGATTATGAAAACCAGGGAATGGGTTATGAGTGAAATGAAGAAGCTTGGCTTTTTATTTCCGGATTCAAAGGCCAATTTTATATTTGCTGCCCACGAAACCATACCGGCGGAGGAATTATTTGCAGCCCTAAGGGCGGAAAATATATTTGTACGGCATTTTCATAAGCCTAAAATAAATAACTATCTCCGTATTACCATAGGAACC
>JAATEU010000328.1 GCA_015655565.1 Clostridiales bacterium | reverse complement strand
CATGGGCATTGCTTTCCTCTGCACCGCTTTCAACACGTTTGATTCTCACATTCCGTTCTTTACTGATCCTGTCTATGACAGCTTTTTCATATTCCTCAACTCCATAGAACACCATACTTTTCTGATTCATGTCTTGCCTCATATCCCGATTTATATCCTTATACATATCCTGACTCTTTTCCCATCCAAATTTATTTTTGAAGTTCCAGCAGACTTTCCCTTACTGTAAGAAGAGCCATATGGATTTCTTCTTTTGTTACGGTAGCCGGTGCAATAAAACGAATTACATTTTTATAGGTGCCGCAGGTAAGCAGAAGAACATTCTTTTCCAGTACTTTTTCTTTTAATTTAGCTGTCAGTTCCGAATCCGGGAGTTTCTCCTCCTTCACCAGTTCTATCGCTAACATCAGTCCCAGACCTCTGACCTCACCGATACATTGAAAGGCTGCCGCTAATTTTTCCAGTTCATTTTTAAAATATTCTCCCATGGCTGCCGCATTTTCCACTGCACCATTTTGCAGTACATCGATGGTAGCCAGCGCCGCTGCGCAGGCAACCGGGTTTCCTCCAAAGGTACCGCCATGGGCTCCCTGCAGCATTGTAAGTTCCGTATACTGCTCTACTTCATCTTCACTTAGCAGCGGCGCTTTTCCAATCATACCTTCAAGTTTATCGGTAAAATCCACTCTGCTGCGGCAGTGGAGTAATTGCATTACTAAATCGATCTTCTCTTTCTTTACATCATAGATATAATCCAGATACGCTTTTAACAATAAGCCATTTGCCCTTCCATGGGGAATCTCTTTAAAATAGGTTAAACAATACCCCATTCCATGGACAATTGTTACACCGGTATGGGCAATTACGATTCCACCCATCAGGGAAACATACATCAGCTTTTCCCTGATTTCTTCCGTTACCTTATCCGTAAGCAGTGCTTCAAAGCATTCACCAAACACCCGGATTGCATCCATTGCCAGTGCATCACTTAAAACGGTCGCTCGGTTGCAGAGATATCCCTCAAATACGTGGGTAAAGGCATCTACGGCGGTATTGACTGTTGAATTTCTGTTTAAGGAGCAGATATATTTACTATCTATTAGTGCATAAGCCGGAAAGGTTTTTTCGTTTCCAAAGCTAACTTTTGTCTGCATATCCGTACGCAAGATAACACTGTAGGGGGTTACTTCGCTTCCGGTACCCGCCGTTGTGGGAATTGCAATAATCGGCAGGGCCGTTTGAAACTGATTTTTAAATAATTCCAGAGCCCCCATCTCATTGCCTGCCAGAACTGCAATTGCCTTTGCGGCATCTAAGGGAGAACCGCCCCCAATCCCAATGACAAATTCCGCCTGACATGCTTTTGCAGCCTCACTTCCTTTTACAACCGTTTCCAGGGAAGGATTATTCTCTATTTCATCAAAAACCGTAACTTCAATTCCATTCCGGTTACAAACCGTAAGCACATCCTCCAGTGCTCCGCAGCTCTTTGCCGAATAATGTCCGGTTACGATAATTGCACGTTTTCCCAAAGACGCAAAAACCTTATCATTATTTATTACACACTGTTTCTTAGAAATGACTTCCGTAGGTAATTTCCATTTATAGTTCATGGTATCTCCTTTATAATATTTCCTGAATTGTTTTTATTAAAAGTTTTGGTAAAACTCCAAAAGAATAAGGCTTATACACCCGCTCCGTCCATTTGTGTGCATCTTTGCCATAGCATCCATAATTCACAGCCGGTATATTCAGTCTCTGAATCTGCTCAAAGGGCAGGGGATAAATCTTTTCATATCCCGGGAAATTCTCCTTTAAACACTGGACAGACTGTGCATCATCATCGATTTTTATATAACTGCTGTCCGATAGACTCGGGAAAAACTGAGCAATTTCAAATTCTTCTCCGGTTTCTTGTTGTCCAATAGCTAAAATCCTGTCAATTGCATCCAGTAATTCCTTTTCCCTTTCCACGGAGTCCTTTAAGGTATTGTGAGGGCAATAGGGTGCTGCAAAGAACAATACAATGGTAGGTTTTTGGATTTTAGTGATTTTCAATAGTTCTTTAATCATCTGTAAGGGTACTTCTCTTTTATCTGTACCATTTTCCAGCTCTGTTTCTGCTATTTTCTGCACAAATTCCTGCAAATCTTCCTGATAGCTTTTCTCTGCCTTTTCATATAATTCCTGGTAAGTAAGTACTTGTGTTTCCCATGATATCTTTTTATATTCAACCTGTGCTAACTCACAATACTTCTGATAGCGTACATTAATTCTCCCGATGGTATTGGCAAATGCGTCTTTCGCCGCTTTTGTCAGCATATCCATGATTTCAGGCATTCCCTTATTATGTACAAAATAATTGAAATACAAAAACGCCGAATGGGCCGTCTGAACATTATAGAAATCCTTTAGATCCTTCATTTTTAAGACCGACGGCGGTAACGTATATTCCCCCTTATACCCATCGCAGAAGTCCGTATTTAAATTCATAATCCGTACCAGCTCTGACGCAGCCATGGTAGCATCCAGGCCTTCGAAACATTGTCCTACATGGGTTTCTTTTCCCATAATATAGAAAGATGGCAGGAGTTTTCCTACCGCGCCTGCATAGACGTAACGCTTGTGGTCCCCGGGATACATAGGGCAGATATAGTCATTATTAATGGCCATTACATACTCTAACTCTTCCCTTACGGAAAGTTCTTCGAACACCTCCAGGCTTTCAATGATTCCGGTATGAAGATTCTCTTCTACCGGATTTAAGGAAAGTAAAATATTTCCGCT
>JAATEU010000143.1 GCA_015655565.1 Clostridiales bacterium | reverse complement strand
TTTAGACAATATTAATTCAGGCTACGAAAGAATATGGTAAGATGAGAAACTGAAACAAGGCTATCTATATCAGCAGTTATTAGTACACTGATTTAATTACTGGTGAAATATTGATAAGGGGATTACTAAAGCTATTGGGCAATGGTAGTATATCGCATTGCTTTTACTGGACAGATAATGCTATTTATTTTAAGGATTATTTTCAGACGGAAAAGTCTGGCGATATTCCTTTTTCTTTTGTACTAAATTGCTGCTTGAACAAAGGTCGCTTTTGTTGCAGAGAACAGACGACATTGCTAAAAAATATAAAAACCTTCTTCAAAATCGTCTTCATCAAGGTCATCATCCTCAATAAGAAAGTAATGCATGTCGAGAAGATCAGAATCAGTCATGTTTCGAACAAGCTTAGCAGTCATTCCTTCCGGAGGATTTTTGATATATTTTTGTCTGAGTTCCTCTAGTTGTTTTGGATTCAATTGCGATGCCTCCCATCTTAGAATGATTTTAGTATGAAACAGATGGGATTATAAAATTAAGCAACTTTACCACTGGAACGGCAGTGAAGCTTTGCCATAGTCCTTTCGTAAGGTTCAACCAGGGATACTCGCTTGTGGTTATGGTAGAGATCCAGAAACTCCATGGTATGATTGCCCTTTGGACATTGTAAAGGATCATATCCAAAGGGCGGCCAAAAGTATGAAGATCACAGACAAAGCCAGGAACAAAGTTTTTACGTTTGTTCATATTGTGGAAGAGTTTAAGGATAACGGTGCGGATTGCCTGGAAGAGACAGTCAAGAAGAAAACGGTCAATGCAGTACTTGCTGCCGCAGGTAGGGCAGAACTTGGAATGACAGCGGAAGGGAACAAATTTAAGTTCACCGTAATGGGAACAGCCGTACATGGCGCCGCCAAAGGCTAGAACCCCACAGTTGATCATCTTTGAGATGTTTTCCATAACGACAGCACGAGGATGAAAAGAATATTCAATTACTTCATATGTCCTTGAAAATATTTTGTAAGGTATTCATAAGACTATTATGAAACAAAGTAACTAAAAAAGAATCCCCTAAGGGCTAGGGGAGTTGAAGTGTCGAAGACACTTTTTTACGATTGGAGGGTTATTTATGCCAGAAGAAATGAAAAACAAAAAGAAATTTCCTTTGTGGATTTATCCGGAAACCAGACAGCTCTTGGCAGACTGGTATAAGAAAGACAATTGCCAGAGCCAAAGCGAATTTATAGAAAAAGCAATTAAATTTTATTGCGGCTATATTTCGGCAGAGGAAGGAGTTCGTTTTTTGCCTGCCGCCATTACCTCAGCTATAACCGGTATGGTGGATGGATTGGAAAACCGTATGGCCCGTCTGGTATTCAAGCTGGCTGTCGAAATGAGTATGATGATGAATGTCATTGCCGCCAATGCGGATTATGATGAAAACACGTTACGGCGGCTGCGGGGTAAGTGTGTGACTGATGTAAAGAAGTCAGTAGGTTCCGTGACCTTTGTGGATGTGACAAAATTCCAGAAAGGTGAATAGTCATGCCGAGGATAATTTTTAAATGTCGTTACATAAAAAATGATCCGGAGCATGCAAAAAACCTTTTAACCTATGCGGCCACAAGAGAAGGTGTGGAAAAACTTCCGTTAAGCAGAAGAAATCAAGCTGCAACCCGAAAGCAAACGGATCGTATTGAGGATATTATTTCGAGCTTTCCGGATTCCATACGCTTATTTGAGTACGAGGACTATCAGGATAATCCGACGTTGGAAAATGCATCGGCATTCATTACCGCAGCAATCGATCACAACTTGGATCAGATAGTGCACCAGGAGGTTTATGTCAATTATATCGCTACCCGTCCCCGTGCCGAGAAGCTGGGGACCCATGGTCTGTTCTCTGACGGGGACGGACCGTTAATATTGTCACAGGCAGCGGAAGAAGTCGGGCAGCATACCGGAAACATCTGGACGCCTATCATTTCTCTGCGGCGGGAGGATGCGGTGCGGTTGGGATATGACAATGCCGCCGCTTGGATGGCGCTGCTCCGCACACAGAGAAATATGTTTGCAGAGCAAATGAAGATTGATCCGGCAAATTTGAGGTGGTATGCAGCTTTTCATAACGAGGCGCACCACCCGCATTGCCATATGATTATTTACTCGGTAAATCCCCGTGAGGGGTATGTCAGTAAGGTTGCGATTGAAAAGATGCGAAGCAGTCTGGCAAGAGATATCTTTCAGCAGGATCTCATTCAGATTTATTCCGGCCAGACCGTTCAAAGGAATACGCTTACCGAACAGAGCCATGATGCGCTGCAGGATATTCTGGCGCAGATGCAGTCGGGAGCCTGTGAAAATACTATCGTGGAGGATCTGCTGTCTAGGCTTGCAGAGCGCCTGAAGCACACCGCAGGGAGAAAACAATACGGCTATCTCAAAGCACCGCTGAAGGAGCTTGTCAATCAGGTGGTGGATGAACTTGCAAAGAATACGCGGGTAGCGGAAGCCTACGCCAAGTGGCAGGAGCTTCGTAATGAAGTGCTTCGAACCTACAAGGATAAGCTCCCCGATCCGCTGCCCCTCTCCCAGCAAAAAGAGTTTAAGAACCTCAAAAATATGGTGATCGCGGAATCCCTGAACATCGGCAGTCATCATTTT
>JAATEU010000440.1 GCA_015655565.1 Clostridiales bacterium | reverse complement strand
GGGGACAATTTAGTGGTCAGCTTTACTTCACCCTTTACGGATGTGGATATTCAGAAAACATTCTTTCAGACCTTGTCCAGAAAAGGTATTGATGTAAAAATTGCAACAAATTTTTAACGGGAAGGAAGAGAATCATGCGGTATTGCGAGCATTGCAAGGTTCATATCCGGGGCGACCGGAAGTATTGTCCGTTGTGTCAGAATACTTTATCCGGGACCGGAAGCGAGGAGGAAGAAATTTTTCCTGATATTCCGCCGGTCTATCAATATAATTTATTGATTCGTGTCATGCTGTTTATATCTATTAGCATTGTTGTTGTCAGCTTAGCGGTAAATACCATGTTCCCGGTACCTGTGAATTGGCCGATGTTTATCCTTTCCGGTATTTTATGTATCTGGATCAGCCTGGCAATGGTAATCCGTAAAAGGCATAATATACCGAAAAGCATTATCTGGCAGGTGGCCGTTATATCGGTTTTGGCTGTTATTTGGGATTGGCGTACCGGCTGGAGGGGCTGGTCTTTGGATTATGTCATACCCATTGTCTGTGTGGTCGCTATGATTGTTATGTATATCATGGCTAAGATTATGCGTCTTGGCGTAAGGGATTTTATAATATATATTGTACTGGATGGTATATTTGGAATCATACCGGTCCTGTTTCTCCTGTTTAATATGCTTCAGGTAAAATATCCATCGGTTATTTCCATTTCCGTCAGTACATTATCACTGGCAGCTGTGGTTTTGTTTGAAGGTGAGAATATTAAGGAAGAACTGAATAAGCGGATGCATCTGTGATTCCATATATGGGAATCTTGTTGTGTTCCCCGTGAATTTCAAGTATAATTATGATAAAGGTTAAAAAGGTAAATCCTGGAGGGTTGATAATGACTAAGAAAAGTAAATCCGGTTTTATTAAGGAACGGGGAGTTCCCCTTCCGCTTGGTGTAACAATTTTTCATAACTGGGTTAATTTTGCAGTATCTGTTCCCAATGAAGATAAATGCAGATTAAATCTGTATGACAGGGACAAAGGAACACTGGTGGAATCCATATTTCTTACGGAAGAAAATAGGACCGGCGATGTATTTTCAGTCAGGATCAAAAATAATAATCTCCAGGAACTTGCTTATATGTACCAGATTAAGGATAAGGAATTTATTGACCCTTATGCTGAAATAATTTATGGAAGAGAAAGCTATGGCAAGATTATAAGTCCTGAAGCAAAAAGTAATATACGGGGCGGTTTTAATGTCTCCGGTTTTGATTGGCAGGGAGAAAAGCCCCTTAACATACCTTATTCTGACCTTATTATATATAAATTGCATGTAAGGGGGTTTACAAGACACCCTTCCTCAGGCATAGAGGCTAAGGGTACCTTTCATGGTATTGCGGAGAAAATACCTTATTTTCATGACCTTGGGATTAATTGTGTTCAGTTGATGCCGATCTATGAATATAATGAAATAATCGGGCAGAAAGGAATGGGCGGTTCTGATAAAATCAATTACTGGGGCTATAGCAGTGAAAATGCTTATTTTGTCCCGAAAGCAGCCTATGGTGCGGACCCTGGCAATGTGGTGCAGGAATTGAAATCCATGGTTTATTCTCTGCATCGGAATGGTATTGAAGTAATTATGGAGATGAATTTTACTAAGGGTACCAAACCCGGATTAATCCAGGATTGTCTGAGACATTGGATTTTGAACTATCATATAGACGGTTTCAGAATATCCTCCGATCCGGTACCGGCGGCCTTTCTGGCGGCCGATCCGATACTTGGCAGAACCAAGCTTTTGGCTGAAAGCTGGGATATGGAGCAGATATACCCCAGGGATTATTTACCGGGTTTTAAAAATCTTGCCCAATATAATACGGCATATTCTGTGGTTGTGAAGCGTTTTTTACGAGGCGATGAAGAACAGGTGGCATCCTTTGCTTGCCGGCTGAAACGAAATCCGGATAAATGCGGGGTGATTAATTACATTACCAACCATGACGGTTTTACCTTAATGGATTTATATTCCTATGATGTAAAGCATAATGAGAGGAATAGGGAGAACAATCATGACGGTGAAGATTATAATTACAGCTGGAATTGCGGGGCGGAAGGAAGTACCAGGATAAAAAAAGTACTTAATTTAAGAAAAAAGCAAATACGGAATGCATTTGTTACGCTGTTCTTTAGCCAGGGAACGCCTCTTTTGTTAGCAGGAGATGAATTCGGCAATTCCCAGGCGGGTAATAATAATGCATATTGTCAGGATAATGAAATTTCCTGGCTTGACTGGAGTTTATCAGATATAAATAAAGATATATTTAACTATGTTAAGCAGATGATCCGGCTTCGGAAAGAACATCCGATCCTGCATATGGGAAATGAATTGCGGAGCATGGATTATATCTCCTGCGGGTTCCCTGATTTATCCTTTCATGGTACGAAAGCCTGGTATCCGGATTATAATCACTATAGCAGAATACTGGGTGTCATGCTGTCCGGAAATTATGTAAAGATTAACAGGAAGGAAAATGATAATAGCTTTTACCTTGCTTTTAATATGCATTGGGAGAAGCATGGATTTGACCTGCCCAATCCCCCGGAAGGTAAACAATGGCATGTACTCCTGAATACGGAAGCGGAAACAAACGGAACGGAACTGCAGCCATTAAGGAATCAAAGGCTATATGAAGCTGCCGCGAGGTCGGTTGCGGTTTTAATTAGTAAATGAGTACGATCGAAAACTGGATTGAAGTATAGAAGAAGGGGGAAATAATAAAAATCCGGAATGGGAATACCTGAAAAACAAGCAGAGAGAGTTTTTAAGAATAAGCTAAATATATACGAGGAGAATAGGAATGAATGGTTATATATTAAAATTAATAGCAATCGTGACTATGCTGATTGATCATACGGCGGCAATTTTAATAGCTTCAGATACAATGGCATATCAGATGTGCAGGAGCATTGGAAGACTGGCGTTTCCTATATTCTGTTTTCTACTGGTGGAAGGTTTCCTGCATACGGGAAATGTGAAAAAATATTTAGCAAGGTTAGGGATTTTTGCTCTTATATCGGAGATACCTTTTGACCTGGCTTTTTCAGATAAATCCGTAAGTAATGGTTTTTTATTGCACCAAAATGTATTTTTTACTTTATTTATTGGTTTAGCCGTTATTTATCTTTTGAGAATCATTGAAAAAAAATTTGTAAAGAAGATGGTTCTTAGTAATATATTGGACAGCCTGGTTATAATTGCGGGTTGTACTTTAGCAACGTTATTGGCTGTTGATTATGAATTTATGGGTGTTCTCTTAATTGTGGCTTTTTATTTATTTCGCGGGAATAAAGTTCTGCTTGCTGTAGCAGTATTATTAATAAACGGTTCCTTTGGCGGGAAATTACAGATTCTTGCCACCTTATCCATGGCGTTAATCTGGTTTTATAATGGAAAAAGAGGACCGCAGGGCAATAAATATATTTTTTATATATTCTACCCTTCACATATTTTTATATTATATTTAATAAGCCTGCT
>JAATEU010000053.1 GCA_015655565.1 Clostridiales bacterium | reverse complement strand
AAATCTGGGGGATGAAGTAATTATTCCGGCTCCTTATTGGTTAAGCTATCCAGAGATTGTAAAGCTTGCAGATGGTGTACCCGTATATGTAACGGCAAGTAAAGAGCAAAATTATAAGATTACGGCAGAACAGGTTGCAGCTGCCTGTACAGGTAAGACAAAAGCCCTTATTTTGAATTCACCCAATAATCCAACCGGTATGATTTATACAAAAGTAGAATTGGAGGCTATCGCCAGGGTTGTGGTTGAAAAAGATATCTATGTGGTGGCTGACGAGATTTATGAGAATTTAGTCTATGGTGATGATGAACAGGTAAGTATGGCATCCCTTAATGATGAAATTTATAAGAGAACCATTACCTGCAGCGGTGTGGCAAAAAGTTATGCAATGACGGGCTGGAGAATCGGTTATACCGGATCTTCGGTTGAAATAGCCGGGTTAATGGGAAGTGTACAAAGCCATCAAACGTCAAATCCTAATTCCATAGCCCAAAAAGCAGCTGAGGAAGCCCTGAATGGTCCTCAGGATACTGTATTTGCCATGAACAATGAATTCAATAAGAGAAGGAAATATATGGTTGGAAGAGTGGCAGCCATGCCGTTTATCGATGCCGTAACACCTCAGGGAGCCTTTTATTTGTTTGTTGATGTAGGAGAAGTACTTAAGAGGGATTATAAAGATAATAAAATCGGTACCACGGAAAGGCTTGCAGAGATCTTAATTAATGATTATAATATAGCTGTAATTCCATGCGGCGATTTCGGATTTGATGATCATATCCGCTTATCCTATGCTATAAGTCTGGAACAGATTAAAAAGGGACTGGATCGTATAGAAGACTTTTTGAAGCGTTTATAATTGACAGGATTAATAGAAAGGCGGGGCCAAAATAAGTGCATTTTTACTTGTTTTGTTTGCATCAACTTATCATATAAATCAGGAGGGTAATACAATGGCAATAATGGGATTCATTGGAGCAGGTAATATGGGTTATCCTATGTTACAGGGAGCCGGTAAGGCGTTTGGTACGGAGCAGGTCATATTTACAGATGCCAGTCAGGAGAGGCGGGAATTTGTGAAGCGGGAAACAGGACTAAGTTATGTAAATGACAATAAATCTATTGCTGCCTCTTGCAAATATGTGGTTCTGGCAATTAAACCCCAATTTTTCAGTGATGTTTTTAATGATATGAAAGGATATATTGGGGAAGAACAGGTGGTAATATCCATTGCGCCCGGAATTACCACTGAGGATGTGAAAACCGGATTAGGAACCGCGGTAAAAGTTGTCCGTGCCATGCCCAACACCCCGGCCATGGTGAATGAAGGTATGTCAGGAATATGTTATTCACGGGACATATTTTCAGAAGAGGATAAAAATGTAGTTGACCGTTTATTTTCTTCTTTTGGAAAGTACCAGCTGTTTGAAGAAAGACTTATGAATGCGGTGGTCTGTGCGAATGGCAGTTCGCCTGCATATGTATATATGTTTATAGAAGCGCTGGCCGACAGTGTTGTAAAATATGGAATTCCCAGGGATAAAGCATATACTCTGGCTGCGCAGACCGTTTTAGGGGCAGCTAAGATGGTAATGGAAACGAAAGAACATCCCGGCAAATTAAAAGATCAGGTTTGTTCACCGGGGGGCACGACCATAGCTGCAGTGGCGGCCCTGGAAGAATATGGTTTCCGTAATGCGGTGATGAAAGCAACGGATGCCTGTTACGAGAAAGCAGTTTCCCTGGAAAAGTAAATAGGCTTAAGCACATAAAAAGAAATTGGGAGCTTGATTTTATGAATGAATATAAAAGAATGAAAAGAGTCCCGGTACATCAGGGCCATATTATTGATGTGTATACGGATACTATGAAACTGCCGGGCGGAAAAACGGCGGATTGGGATTTTATCAGCCACAAAGGAGCTGCTGCCATTGTTCCTGCAGATAAAGACGGCAGGATCATTATGGTAAGACAATACCGCAATGCGGTTGAGAAATATACGCTGGAAATACCGGCCGGCGGTTTAAATAAGGGTGAAGACATGAAAACCTGTGCAGCCAGGGAATTGGAAGAGGAAACGGGATTCCGTTCTGATAAAGTAGAGCATCTTATTGACCTATACACAACAGTAGCTTTTTGTAATGAAAAGATTGGAATTTATTATTCCAATGATTTAATTCCCTCCAGACAAAATCTGGATGAAGACGAATTTGTCACCATTGAAAAACATACCGTTGAAGAATTGGTCCAATTAATTTTTGACGGTATTATTGACGATGCTAAAACGATTGCAGCTGTTTTGGCTTATAAGACTAAGATGGGTTT
>JAATEU010000376.1 GCA_015655565.1 Clostridiales bacterium | reverse complement strand
TGGATCCGGGAGATGAGGTTTTAATACCTCAGCCAAGCTATGTATCCTATTTGCCGTGTGTTGCCTTAGCAGGCGGCAAACCGGTTATAATAGAATTAAAAGCTGAAAACCAGTTCAGATTAATGAAAGAGGAGCTTCTAAATGCAATAACGGATAAAACAAAGGTTTTGATAATGCCTTTTCCGAATAATCCCACAGGAGCTGTCATGGAGTATGATGACTTAATAGAAATTGTTAAGATTGTAGAGGAAAAAGATATATTTGTACTATCAGATGAGATTTATTCTGAACTTACCTATGGGAAAAAACATGTGTCCATTGCAGAATTTCCCGGTATGAAGGAAAGAACAATCCTGATTAACGGATTTTCCAAATCCTATGCAATGACCGGCTGGCGGTTAGGGTATGCTGCAGGTCCGGACAGGATTATTGAGCAAATGCTTAAGATCCATCAATATGCTATTATGTGTGCACCGACAACCAGTCAGTATGCAGCAATTGAGGCCTTAAAAAATGGTGATCCGGACGTAGAAATGATGCGTGATGCATATAACCAAAGAAGAAGATATCTGATTCATGCATTCCGTAAAATGGGCCTGGAATGTTTTGAACCTTATGGCGCCTTTTATGTTTTTCCATGCATCAAAAGTTTAGGGATGAGTTCAGAAGAATTTGCTACCACCTTATTGAAGGAAGAAAAGGTTGCAGTTGTACCCGGAACAGCGTTCGGAGACTGCGGAGAAGGCTTTTTAAGAATATCCTATGCCTATTCCATTGAGAATCTGAAGGTTGCAATTGAATGTATTGAGAGGTTTGTGAAGAAATATAGAAATAAATAGTTTATAAAAATACTATTTTATATTGCAATAGTAGTAGTATTTATGATAAAATCAAATTATGACATATCAGATGGTGTCTGTCAGGAACAGATGCCATTATTACTTAGGAGGATAAACTTATGGCAGGATTGAATGCAGAGCACATAAATCCCTTTTTAATAGCCGCAACGAAGATACTGAAGGATATGTGTTTTGTAGATGTAAAAATCGGAAAACCATATGTAAAAGATACGGATTTTACTGAGGATACATTAGTTATTATGATAGGAATTACGGGAGAAATAAGAGGTCAGGCGATGATTGCATTTCCCAATATGGTGGCTTGTGACATTGCATCAAAGATGATTATGATGCCAATAACACAATTAGATGAATTATCAACAAGTGCTGTTTGTTAGTTAGGTAATATGATTATGGGTAATACCGCAACAATATTTTCAACAAAAGGAATCGGCATTGATATTACGCCTCCCACCCTTTGTTCCGGTAATGTTTCGTTTACTAATAATTATTCTCAGAATGTCTGCATACCCTTAATTTATGATGACAGTAAATTTATTGAAATTAATGTGGCAATCAAGTAATTTAGGTTGTTTGCAATTATTTTATAGATTGTGAATGATAGAATGTTTTTATACATAAGTAAGAGTGGAGTTTTAGAATGAATGTTATATTGTTTGAACCGGAAATTCCTGCAAATACGGGAAATATCGGAAGAACCTGCGTGGCTACTGGAACCAGATTGCATTTAATAGAGCCGTTGGGATTTAAACTAAATGAGAAGGAAATTAAAAGAGCAGGGTTAGATTATTGGAAAGATTTAGACGTTGCGATTTATGATAATTATGAAGATTTCCTGACCAGAAATCCCAAGGCTAAAATATATATGGCAACGACAAAGGCTGTTAATGTTTATACAGCGGCAGATTATGAACCGGATTGCTTTATCATGTTTGGTAAAGAAAGCGCCGGTATTCCGGAGGAAATACTGCTCCTTAATAAAGAGAATGCCGTCCGCATCCCGATGATTGGAGAGAGCCGTTCCCTTAACCTGGCCAATTCCGTAGCTATCGTTTTGTATGAAGCACTGCGCCAGAATAATTTCTCCGGAATGAAGAGAGCCGGACAGCTTCATCACCATACCTGGGATGAGAATCCGCCTTGCTCCAACGCAAATATCAAACCTTGAATTAAACAAAACTTACGCAACACTGTACTGGTCTTTGTCCCACCTGTATAAGCTGCGGAGAACTATAAACTTACAGGAAACTTTCCGTCCGGGGCAGACTAAAGATAAATTCAGTCCCAACTCCCTCCGTACTGATAACATTAATATTTTCATTATGGGCGGCAATAATTTCCTTAGAAATGGAAAGGCCAAGTCCGGTTCCCTTTTTATCTTTGCCTCTTGAGGCGTCAGTTTTATAGAAACGTTCCCATATCTTTTTCAAACTGTCTTTTGGAATGCCGATGCCGTTATCCTTAACGGAAATAAATATCTTATCACCTTTTTCCACAGTAGATACCTTTATTGTGGAATTGGAATGGCTGAACTTAATTGCATTATCCAGAAGATTGTACAGGACCTGCTGGATTTTACCCATATCAGCGTCTACAAAGGTTTCTTTTGATGAAAAAATAAGATTTAAAGTAATCTTTTTCTGGGTGCAGGCGCCTTCAAAGCTTTCGGCCGTTTTTTTAATGATGTGGTTAATATCAAAGGAAAAAATTTCTAACAGAGTACCGTGATTTTCAAAACTGTTTAAGGCTAAAAGGCTTGTAGTAAGCTTGTTCAGGCGTTCCGTTTCGAAAAGTATAATTCCAAGGTATTTATCCTTCATTTCATAGGGAATGGTTCCATCCTGGAGTGCTTCCGCATAGCCTTTTATGGAGGTTAACGGAGAACGGAAGTCGTGTGAGATATTTGCCACAAACTTTTTTTGGTAATCGTCCAGATTACTGATTTCACCTGCCATATAGGATAAGGAATTTGCAAGGGCTCCATATTCATCCCGCTGTTTCATTTTTAAGGAGTAGGAATAGTTCCCCTTTGTATATTCAGCAGCCGCTTTATTTATTTTGTTCAGAGGAATAATAGTTAAATAATAAAGGTAAATAAAAATAATAAATAAAAATACCAGAAAAATAAGGAAACATATATTTATGGTATCAATAACATAAATGCTTTCATTTTTTATTCAGCTCAGGGCAGAATGCATTACGATATATCCCCGGACCTGATATTTATAGAATACCCGATATACCACACTTATCATGGGTTCCGATAAGACATCTTTCATAATGGTATAATTGTGAAAGGTTTCATCCAAGAAGTCAGAATCTATATCAAAAATCTTAATCGGCTCTTCATTTTCTGCATCAGGCTTTGTATCCGATATAACCAAGCCGCCGGTATTTACAATCCAGATACGGGCATCCAGAATAGAACCAATGGTTTTTATTTGCGTCGTAAGGTAAGGAAGGGATAATTCTTCATTATAGAAACCGGTCATATATCCGGAGGATATGGAAGCGGCTTCGTTATACAATAAAGATTTTTTTTCTTCTATTAATTTCTTCTCATATCGGTCTGCGCCATATGTGTTCAGCAATACAAACATAAGTACGGCTGAAAATATATAACAAATCAAAAGCTTAATCCATAAGTACCGTTTCATATAACCTCCCGCATGCCGTTCCGTTATTTTTTCACTTCGAATTTGTATCCGATACCCCATACGGTTGATAAACTCCAGGAAACATGATCTTTTATCTTTTCCCTCAGCCTTTTAATATGTACATCAACAGTTCTGGTGTCCCCGATATACTCATATCCCCATATGTGGTCTAAAAGCTGCTCTCTGGTAAATACCTGGTTTGGATGGGAAGCAAGAAAATAGAATAATTCCAGCTCTTTTGGCGGCATTTCGATGGTACTTCCATAGTATAGGACGGAATAGTTGGATTGATTAATAACAAGATCAGGATATGCAGCATAATCTCCGGTCTGTTCTGACACAATGGGCTCTGCCGCCGGTGTGACGGCCGGATGAAACCGTCTTAGGACGGCCTTGACCCGGGCAACTAATTCCTTGGAATCAAACGGTTTAATGATATAATCATCCGCTCCAAGCTCCAGTCCAAGTACTTTATCAAATATTTCCCCCTTAGCGGATAACATGATAATGGGGACGGCAGAAGTTTTCCGGATTTCCCTGCAGACCTCATAACCGTCAATGCCGGGAAGCATTAAGTCTAATAAGATTAAATTGGGCTCATAGCTTGCAAATTTAAGAATTGCCTCCTCACCATCATGGACCATAAGGGTATCAAAGCATTCCTTAGTAAGATAAAGGGAAATTAAGCCGGCTATATTTACATCATCATCGACAATTAATATTTTTTGTTTTGTAGCCATAAAGCTCCTTTCTGTTATCGGAGTACTTTCGGTCCGAGGGTATTCTTATTGCGCAAATTCAACAATGGTAACACCCTGGCCGCCTTCGCCGAAAACTCCCTCACGGTAGGATTTCACATATTTTGTTCTTTTTAAGTGGGAATGTACGGCATTCTTAAGTGCTCCCGTACCCCGTCCGTGAATGATGGTAACCTTTGGAAGATGGGAAAGATAAGCGTCATCCAAATATTTATCCAGTATGGATAAGGCTTCATCTACCGTCTTGCCAATCAGATTAAGTTCCGTATTTATGGTTGCGGTTTTTGATATCTTAATTTTACCGTTGCCGGTACGGTTTATATTTGGGCCGGTAATTACCGGTTCGTCAATTAATTCTAAATCACTGATATTGACCTGGGATCTCAGGATGCCCATTTGAACAAATAAATCGCCTTTGGCATTAGGGAGGCTGCTTACGGTTCCTCTTAAGCCTAAGCTTAATACATGAACGGAATCTCCTAATTTAAAATCCCTGGGCTTCGGTGCTTTTTTCACATTTTTATTTCCTTTTAGCGCAAGGCTTGATTCGGTCTGGGATAATTTTTCCCTGAGAGCACCGCGCTCATTTTCCATATCTTTGCTGAACCCACCCTCTGCACTCCACTTATTAAAGTTTTTAATGGTGCGGTCGGCAAAATCCTTTGCTTCCTGCAGGATTTTTCTTGCTTCTTCCTTGGCTTCTGCCATAATTCTTTCTTTTGCTTTGTCAGTTTTCTCAATTTTTTGGTCCAGCTTAAGGCGTAATTCTTCAATTTCCTTTCTGGTTTTACTGATTTCCAACCGTTCATTTTCAATTGTCACACGGTTTTTCTCCAAATCACTGATTAAATCCTCGAAGCTCTTATCCTGTTTACCGATCAGGTTTTTAGCATCATCAATAATGGAGTCCGGCAACCCTAACTTGGAAGATATGGCAAATGCATTGCTCTTGCCCGGAATGCCGATTAATAACCGGTAGGTGGGGCGCAGGGTTTCTATATCAAACTCACAGCAGGCATTGCTTACACCTTCCGTTGACAGGGCATATATTTTTAATTCACTGTAATGGGTGGTTGCCATGGTGCAGACCTTTCTTTTGTGCAGGTTGGAAAGGATGGCCATAGCCAGTGCGGCGCCTTCCGTAGGATCGGTTCCGGCACCTAATTCATCAAATAGGACAAGGGATTTATAATCCGCCGCCTCCAGTATGGATACCGTGTTTGTCATATGGGAGGAGAAAGTGCTCAAGCTTTGTTCAATGCTCTGTTCATCACCAATATCGGCATAGACTTCTTCAAATACAGCTAATTCCGAACCGTCAAAAGCCGGAATGTGTAAACCTGCCTGCCCTAACAGGGTGAATAAGCCTACCGTTTTTAAGGATACCGTTTTTCCGCCGGTATTAGGACCTGTGATAACCAGCAGATTAAAATCCTTCCCTAAGGTGATATCAATGGGAACAACCTTTTTCGGATCAATTAAGGGATGCCTTCCCTTTTTAATGGCTATAATACCTTTATCGTTAAAGAGGGGTTCACTGCCTTTCATATGCCTGGAAAGGGCAGCTTTTGCAAATATAAAATCCAGCCGGGCTATAACCTTGATATCGGTATCCAGCTTTTCCGTTTCCAGACCGGCCTGATTGCTTAAGTCTGCCAGTATTTTTTCAACCTCCTCCTGCTCCTTAATCTCTAATTCCTTTAAATCATTATTTAGTTTCACAACCGCCATCGGTTCAACAAATATGGTAGAGCCCGAGGAGGACTGGTCATGGATCATACCGGGAAACTGGCTGCGGTATTCCTGCCTGACAGGCAGACAATACCTGCCGTTGCGCATGGTAATAATATTCTCCTGGAGCATGGTTCTGAAACTGGAAGAACTTACCATGGAATTTAACTGCTCATGTATCCTGTCATTTGCTGTTTTCATGGAACGGCGTATATTTTTTAAAGCCGGGCTTGCATCGTCCGCTATTTCTTCCTCGCTGATAATGCAGCGTTTTATTTCGTTATTTAAAGGACTTAAAGGCTCCAGGGAAGTAAACATCCCATCCAGGGAATCCCCTGGATTTCCATCGTTATCCCTGGCACCGTAGGCCTTGATTCTTAAGACTGCATCCAGTACTGAGCTGATATGCAGAAGTTCACCTGTACCTAAAGTCGAGCCGATTTCCAACCGCTTTAAGGAAGCACGGATGTCGTGGACACCATAAAAGCCTAAGCTGCCTTTCCGGTAAATACGGGATAAAGCATCCGAGGTTTCTCTTTGCCTTGCCGTAATCTCATTTATGTCGGCACTGGGCAGAAGGGCAGCGCATAATTCCCTGCCAAGGCCTGAACCTGCCAGTGTGATTAATTTATCAATCATTTTATTATATTCAAGCTTTTTTATAGCTTTCCCGTTCATAAGCTTCCTCCATATGTTTCAATTAC
>JAATEU010000557.1 GCA_015655565.1 Clostridiales bacterium | reverse complement strand
CGGCGGTAATTCCGGTAAATACCCAATACATTTCTTCGCTTCTTCCGGTTCGTCAAAAATATCATGGCCATCAATTACTACTGTTCCTTCCGTAGCTGATATATAACCCGTGATAATATTCATAGTTGTGGATTTTCCTGCTCCATTTGGTCCCAAAAAGCCAAGTATCCGACCTCTTTCAACCGTAAAGCTTAGATTATCTACTGCTAGATGGTCCCCAAACTTTTTGACTAAATTCTTTACTTCTATCAAGATTCTCTCCTCCTTAAATAAAATTGGACTCTAACAACAATATGGTACTCTTAGAATGCGAAAAATTTGTGAACAATTTTAATAAATATAAATTGTTCACAAATTTTTCACAATTATACCGGCTAAACTAAGCCTGAAAAGTCTGACTAAGCAGATCAAATGAATGTCCCTCATTTTGTATTGTAGTGAATATGCCGTATACATAAACCTCCTAGCTGATATTAATTATCTTAAGTTTATTAAATAACATTTTTCCGTATTTGATACCATATATTCCTTTTTTATTAGCCCCTGTGTTTATTTAATTTTTTCTGGTTTTAATGCATACATAACATTATTTTCTTCGCTTATTCCCATTATCAATATAGGTAAGCATTGCTATTAGTATCATGCCGAACTGAAGCATTAAGAATAAAGAATCGTATGTAACCATTGCATCACCACCCTTCTGGGAGGTCTTTAGCCTGGCTGATCTTAAATCATTCCTAATGCTTGTACCGCAATAGATACATAAAGCCCACACTCATTCCCCAAATAAGCCTGGTTGATTGAATCCCCAATCTTTTGATAAGCTGATTCTGCTACTGCTTTCCATACCTTTTCCTGAACATCTTTCATCCTAGATTCCTCCTTTAAAAGTGACTGGTTATTAGTTTCTGTAACAAATTTCTTATTACAACTAACATTATATACCATTGTATTAATTTTACAATGCCACTTGCATATTCTACATGTTTTTTGTCTAAAATACAGAAAAAAGACTTGCCTTTATATTTTTTCTTTTATAGATATCACTTTTAAAGTTTAAACCAGCTTTAAGTAAGTCCCCCGCCTCTTAAGCTGCTGCTGAAAAAATCCTTTTTAGGAAGCAGAATGAATAAAGGTAATCTATATTCGTTTAGCTACCTTTCCTTCCTGCGGCATGTTTTTTGCAGCGCCTCAAAGATGTAAAAACATCGCAGCAGCTCTGTTTTTCACTGAGTCTCCAGTCAAGCATAAACAGCCTTGTCGGATGGTCTAAGCTAAATGAATATAGATACACCTTTATTCATACCAAGTTTGTGAAAGGGACTTTTTCAGCAGCCGCCTAAAAGACGGGGACTTACTTGATAGGTTAAATGAAGTTTTCTATCCTATTACATCACTCATCTGATACATACCGGGTGTTTTTCCTATCAAAAATTTTGCTGCATGAATGGCACCCCTGGCAAATATTGCTCTGGAATAAGCGGTATGTTTTATTTCAATTACTTCATCCATACCGGCAAATATAACTTCATGTTCCCCAATAATGGTTCCGCCTCTTACTGCCGAAATACCGATTTCCTGCTTCTTACGTTTTTCACGTTCCCGGGAACGGTCATATTTATAACTGTATTCTTCTTCAAGGACTTCATTCACAGCATCTGCTAATGCCAGGGCAGTGCCGGAAGGAGCATCTACTTTTTGGTTATGATGTTTTTCAACTATCTCAATATCAAAATCTGCCGCCGCTAAAACCTGCGCAGCGGTTTTCAAAAGCTTAATTACGGTATTGATTCCTACGGACATATTGGCTGACCGAAGGATTGCCGTCTTCTTAGATGCTTCTTTTACCATTTCCAAATCTTCTTCGGAAAGTCCGGTTGTGCAAAGAATTACCGGTAAGTTATTCTGCTCTGCATATTGAAGCATCTCATCCAGCTTTTTCGGCGATGCAAAATCAATTATAATATCTGCTTCTACCTTACATGCTGAGACGGAAGTAAATACCGGATAACCATTATCCGTAGTTTCTTTTAAATCAATGCCGGCTACAATGGCTGCCTCTCTGTCAGTCTGAAGTATTTTAGCAATCTCCTGACCCATTTTCCCATTGCAGCCACGCAATATTATTCTTATCATTTTTTCCTCCTGGTACATACTTCATAATTATTTTGTATTATATCCACAAATGCCATATTACCTTTGTTTTTTTATTCTTTTAAAGGTCATGCTAATCTTATTCCACAATCCTTCATGGCTTTTACCAGTTTTTCAACATTCTCAGGTTCCATATCGGTAAGCGGCCTTCTTAATCCCCCTACGCTAAAGCCCATAAGATTTAATGCCGCTTTAACCGGAATGGGATTCACTTCGCAAAATAGTGCGTCTATAAGAGATAAATATTTTAATTGTTGTTCACAGCTCCCCTTTACATTACCCTCCAGGTACATTGCCACAATATCATGGGTCTCCTTTGGGATAATATTCGATAATACGGAAATTACACCAATACCGCCTAAAGAAAGTAAAGGTACGATCTGGTCATCATTACCTGAGTATAAATCAATATCCCCCTGCGCCAGGTGCATCAGGCCGGCTACTTGAGATATGCTTCCACTGGCTTCCTTAATTCCTACAATGTTATCCACATTTTTCACCAGGCCGGCTACTGTTTTGGGAAGGATATTACAGCCTGTCCTGCCGGGTACATTATACAGAATAATCGGAATACTTACTTCCTTCGCTATCTCCGTAAAATGTTCCGTTAATCCTTTTTGAGTCGCTTTATTGTAGTAAGGCGTTACTGACAAAAGACCGTCAGCACCATATTTTTCAGCCTCTCTTGAAAGATAAACGGCAGTATCCGTACTATTTGAACCGGTTCCGGCTATAACAGGAATCCTTTTATTTACCTTATCTACCGTATAGCGGATGCATTCCAGATGCTCCTCATGGGTTAATGTGGATGCTTCCCCTGTAGTCCCGCAAATAATGATACTATCCGTTCCATTTTCAATCTGATAATCCAAAAGTTCTCCCAGCTTATCATAATTCACTTCCTTGTTTTCATTAAATGGTGTAACAATTGCAACACCTGCTCCTTTAAATATTGCCATAACAGCACCTCCTGATATTTTGCAATACAAAGAGTAGCACAGAAAAAACGCCGAACAAGAATCGACACTAAAGAATTTTCCTGTAATGCCCCCATTCTTCAACCGCATAAAGCTGTGCGCAAAATTCCAGGCTATACATTCTTTAGGCAGCACTCCATCAATAAAATGATGACAGTCATATAGCTGTTCGCCATATGCCCAATCAAGGCACCGCAGATTCACCTTAATTTCGGCATCTTTTCCTTTCCATTGCATTCACTTATGTCTGCCATATCCTGCAATTTACTCTTAAAAAATGCACCTCTACCAAAAATCATCTATTCAATTGTTTTTAAAGCTTCCACCATAATTCTTCCTGTTTATCTTAACACTGCCGTAATTTCTTGTCAACATGAATTTTTGGAAAAACTGCAAGGTTGTAAAACAAAACTGCACGAAATATAAAACTGCAAAGAAATACGGGAGGGTTCTCCGGTGTATTTACAGTGAATTGAAAGAATCCGTTTTGTTTCTTATGCTTTGGGAATCGTGCCAGCTTCGGCAGAGCAAACTGTCTGACGAAAGCGCGCAGCGCTTGAGGAGTTTTTGCTCTGACGAAGTGTTATAAACGATTATCAAAGCATTAGAAACACAGGATTTTT